>NZ_JYNH01000025.1 GCF_000960765.1 Desulfosporosinus sp. I2
AGTTATATCCCCATTCTCGGCAACCGCTACTTCTGTTGCGCCTGAGGGAATCAGAATGCTCGGTTGTACTACATTTCCTTGCATATCCGCAAGTTGCCCATCCCCATCTACTTGAAATGTCCCTACACGAGTATAGCTCGTTTCTCCATTCGGTGTCTTGACCTGAAAGAACCCCGAACCATCTATTCCTAAATCTAAAGGGCGATCAGTATGGTTCAAAATCCCTTGTTGAAGATTCGTCCCACTGGCGCTAGAAAGCACTCCTGCTCCAACCTTAACAGTATTTACTGTATTTACTTCGGTTTTTGTATTTCCAGAACGCACCTCTGTCGCCAAAGCTTCAGCGAAAACCATCTGATTGGCCTTAAATCCCGGCGTGTTGGAATTTGCTAAGTTGTTCCCTATGGTGTCTATCGCTAACTGCTGCGCACGGAGTCCCGACGCAGCAGTTCCTACAAGGCGCATGAAGCATCCCTCCGTCTTCTCGAAATGAGTTTAAAGCTTATTTGTATTAGCGTTTTAGATTAATAAGTTCTTCTAAGAGAGTATCTGAAACCGTGATTACGCGAGAATTGGCTTGGAAGCCACGTTGAGCCACGATCATATCTGTGAATTCTGTTGAAAGATCGACGTTAGACATTTCTATGGTGTTAGAGACGATGCTTGCTCGGCCATCCTCCCCTGCAGCGCCAACACTAGCCATACCAGAGTTATTGGTTGTCGTGTAGAAATTCCCACCCACATTCTGAAGACCCGCAGCATTTGCGAAAGAAGCTACAGCGATTTGGGCTATATTATGGCTCAATGTGTCTACTCCATTACTATATTTTCCAGTAATCACACCACTTGGACCAATGCTAAATTCTGTTAGAACGTGAGGTTTGTTCGTAAAATCATAACAGAGTGGTGCAGTCATTGTAGTAGCAGTACCGCTCGCATCATTTGCCCCAATAGTAATTTGATATTTTCCACTCACAGCTTTTACTGTATATTCCCCATTTCCTGGCTTGTCAGAAGTAGCTAATGTATATTTTTTATTCGTAACGCCAGCATCAATATAGATAGGTGCCCCGGGTAAAGGAGGAAAATCCACTGTTGCTGTATTACCCGAAATAGAAACAGGCCCCATATTGGCAAGAGGCACATAACTCATGTTCAACCCTGATGGAGTAGTAGGAGCGATAAAACCTGATGCAAAGGTTATAGTTCCGCTCGTTGGGTCAAAGGTGAATTGACCTGTTGAAGGTGTCGTTGTCAAAGGAACTATCGTCATTCCGTCAATCTTAACATTCGCTGCACCAACTAATCCAGCATCAACGTATTTTGCAGGAGTCACAGGTGTTGTTGTGGTATCTTCGGGGGTAAACCCTGTCGTTGCATCGTTTAAAAACACGGGAGTAGTCGTCACCGGCATGCCATTATCCGTCGCCAATCTATCCCCTATCTTAAACCTTATATCCGACGCTGCTCCCCACACAACCGGCGTTGTATCATCTGCTCCCCAGCTGTAGCCTTGAACCTTAGCTCCAGTTGCTGGATCTACAAGAGTACCTGCACTATCCTGACCAAACCCACCAGCTCGAGTGTAAACTGGCTGCCCGTTATTATTCAACACAAAGAATCCCGTTCCTTGTAACATCATGTCCGTTGGGTTTCCCGTGGTTTGTGAACTTCCCTGAGTCATAATTTGATCAATAGAGCCTATCATCGCACCCAAACCGACTTGCGTCGCGTTTGTTCCCCCCATTGTTGGAGAAGGAGCTGATGCCCCCTTCATTGTTTGGCTCAGTGCGGTCGCAAAAGACACTCGACTCCGCTTAAAACCTGTTGTATTAACGTTGGCAATGTTATTCCCGATAACATCCATTTTCACTTGGTGATTTTTTAACCCCGAAATGGCGGAATATAACGAACGCATCATAAGACGTATGTCCTCCCTATTGCTTAAACTCTGCTAAATTAGCAGGATAATATCTTTGGTGACGGTTAAATTGTTGTTTCAGGAGTTTGCTCTTTAACCAGTGTAATCAGACCCATCTCCAAATCCACCACTGTCCCGTCTTCCTTGCGAATCTGTAACTTTGGATCACCGTCAAGCCACTTCACTGCTTCAACAGTGCCTTCAATTACGGTCTCACCATCAGTATCCACACCACTCGCCCATTTGCCGATCATGGCAGACCCTTGCGTAAGCGCTGATTGTTGGGAGAAGAAAGTCATACTTTTGTTCAAGGCGTCCATGGATGTAGCGATATTGTTCATCTGCTCCAAAGAGCTGAACTGGGCCAATTGCGCTATCGAATCTTTGTTATCTGTTGGATTCAAGGGATCTTGATTTTGCATCTGCGCAATAAGTAGCTTGAGAAAATCATCTTTTCCCAGTGTATCATTGGTTACGATCCCTTGGCTTCCGCTCAAATTATTCGATGAATTAGTTTTAGAAGTTGTCCCTTCAATTGTGTTACCCATAGCGACCTCCTATGCCGTGATATTAATCCGATTGATTCCATCCTGTCCTACGGAGTTGAGATTAGTGATTGGGTACAGACCCTCTTCTTCGTTAGAAAGTGTATTACTTTGATGAAAGGTCTTATTGGCCTCATCACCCTGAGGCTGTTGATGCCCTGCTCCACCTTGTCCCATTTGCAACGAACCACAGTTTACACCTTGACTTATTAGGTTTTGGCGTAACTCTGAGAGCTGATTCTGAAGGAGTTGTCCAGTCGCTGCTTCAGAAGGATGCACTTGTAAGTGAACCTGTCCACTCTCCCAACGTAAGAAAATCCGGATTTTGCCCAAATCTTCTGGATGCAGTTGAATATCTAACTCCTTCAAAGCCTGTTGCTTGTTTATGACTTGCTCACGCACTACTGTAGAGATCTGTTCCCATACAGGAATCGCCACAATTTTTCCGTCTGCCAAGGTTACAGGTACTACGTTAGCAACTACTACCCCAACCCCTGTGCTTGAAGCCTGACTTTGACCATCTTTTGTTCCAATGGGTTCCTTAGATTCCGTAAAATTAGCTTTGCTAACTTCTTTATTAAAATCCTGAAATATTTTTAAAAACTCATTTTCCCGAAGACCCGTTCCCTCGGGTTTCTGTTGAACTTTAGTCGAGAAATCAGTATCTTTCGAAGCATTCACAATTGATTCTAAGTCAATCCCAATGCCCTTCGGCTGATTAATGAGTGTTTCATTGACTCCTTGAGGTACTTTGGCTTCTTCAGCCCCTTCTATAAGGCTAGGGTAAAGAGCTGCCAAGAGATTGACTGCCTTTGTGTTCAGCTCAGGATTACCCCCGTAACCACTCCCTGCAGATAGAACCTCAAGCAACCGCTGAAGTACATTTTGCCGTAATTCCCGGTCAAAAGTCTTTGTTCCAGCACTATTAGCGACTGTCGATTTAACCAAAGAACTTGACTCTTCTCCGCCATCCTCAGTCAACGTCATCAAACCTTGAACGACCTTCGCTAATTCCTGGTGAAAATCCTTTGTTCCAATACTACTAGCCACTGAAGAATTAACCAAAGTAGTTGTCTCTTCTCCAGCATTACCCGTCACGTTTGTCCAGCCTTGCATAATCTTCGCTATTTCCTGACCTATATCCCTTGTCCCCATGCTATTTACACCTATGAGATTCTCCACAGGAGTAGAGTCAGTAATCTTTCCTGAAAGTGCCACCAAAAGATTAGTTATTACCTGTCTATATTTATCCAATTCCGTGATTCCTGGATTATCACCCTGAGGGTCAGGTGTCGTCATCCCTGTCGACGCTATACCCTCATTTGAGGTCAGAGAAACTAAATTCAACAACGCCATGTTGAGATTCTTACCCGCTTCATCCGACTTATTGGGTAAGACTGCATTGACTAATAATGAATTCTCAATCCCCTGACTCACACTTTCTCCGGAATTGGCCTCCTTGCCTGCCGGAAGATCACTCTGAAGCATCATCTGTGTAAGAAACGGAAGCACAAAGTTACCGTATCCTAGAATACTATCCACGCTATTAGAGTTCGGGTCACTTTGCACCGGATTAGCATAACCTTGCTTTTCCTCCGAATCTTGGTTTGCTAAAGAGGAGCTTTGTCCTTTCGTATTTGAGCATAAATTCATTTTGCCATTAAGCATAGCAGCAAATACTGCTGCCGCGTTTTCATAGCCGTCTGATGTCTCTTTTCCCTGTGAGGTTGCCTTATTCTCTACTTTTTGGCCACCCTTTAAAGGAACCGAAAGGACCGGAATACCACTCATTTGCCATCACCTCCAATTAAACTTCTATGGTTATATCGGCAAAATCCTATAAAAACATTAGGACAATTATTTCCACTAAAACAAATTCTTCTTTTGTCGACTAAGCCTTCCTCTTAAGCGCAAGATCGCTTGAGAATGGAGTTGGGATATCCTAGATTCAGAGAGCTTCATGACAGCGGCAATCTCTTTGAGGGTTAGTTCTTCTTGATAATATAGCGCAACGACTAATTTCTCTTTGTCCGGCAATTTCTCTACTGCTATAGCTAGGATCTGTTTTTGTTCGTCTTTCTCTACTACTTGATAAGCTTCTTGAGCTTCTGGGTCCACGAGTAAGTTGAGTGGCGTGCCACTATTGTCCCCTTCATTATCAACAGTGGTTTCATCGAACGAAGTTAGGGTAAGAATTTGGGCTTGGACCAAAATCCCTTCTATCTCCCGAACCTCCACTTGTAGTAATTCCGCGACTTCTTCGGCAGTAACCGCCCGTCCAAGCCGATATTCTAACTCTGCAAAACCGTCTTGAACTCGCTTCACTTTCTGCCTTGCAGAATGTGGAACCCAGTCCATGGTTCTGAGTCCATCAATCATGGCCCCGCGAATGCGTATTGAAGCATAGGTTTCAAATTTCCACCCTCTGGCCGCTTCAAATCGTTCTAAGGCATCAAGTAACCCAAAGACACCATAGCCGATGATATCATCCTCGTCGACATGGGGGGGAAGAGAAATTGCTAAGCGACCCGCAATACGCTTTACCAATGGCAAGTATTGTTCGACATGATCTCGTTTCCAAGGCCCGCGTGAGGCGGCTTCATAAGCTTTCGGTACCAAGTTTTACTCACCTCCCTTATTCGAGGCTCGAGGCACGAGGCTCGATGTTCATGGTTCGTGGTTTATAGTTCAAGTTTCATAGTTCATAGTTCGAGCATCGTGCATCGATCATCGTGCATCGATCTAGTTCCAACCCATACGGCGCACAATTTCCGCTTGTTGCTTACTATCCGGTAGGCCTGAGCTTAAATCACGATCAATTTGTCCGGGAAATTCTGCTTCTTGCCCCTGTACCCCAAGAAGCTCAACGTCTCCAACAGAGAAGTCTATATTGCTACCACATCCAGAATCCGAGTCAGGCAGACTATTCTCAGTTTCCGGAGGTGCCGTTCTTTCAAACAAGTTTAATATTCCAGCCATTAAGAGATGCATGACTCCAAATGAAACTGCGGCCCGAATCATTAAATTCAATAAACTCAACCTATTGATCCAGCTAAGCATCACGACAATCACCGTAGTAACAATCGAGAGTCGCATGGCCCAAAGCTGATATAGTTCCCTGTTCTGGGCGGCCATCATACCACCTTTTCCCCATGATTAATCGTTCGTATGCGTAATTCCCCTGTCCCGACATCAAAATGAATCGTACGCCCAAAACTTCCTCCCACATCAGCTACCAAAAGGGGAATTTTATGCTTTTTTAGTTCCTGCTCCACTGCTTCGGCATTGCGATCCCCGATTTTAAGAACCGGAGGTTTGCCTGGAAAGGAAAACATCTGAGCACCACCGGCCATTTTAGCCCTGAGGCGAGATTTATTGGCGCCCATACTTGATATTTCTTTGAGCAATAGTTCCAGCGCAGTGTCCGCATATTTCGCTGGATTGCCCCCTAAGCTTCCATTAGCTGTCGGTAGCATAATATGGGCCATCCCACCGACTTTAAGAACGGGGTCATGAATACAAATCCCGATACAAGATCCTAACCCGGCCGTTAACAAAAGTTCTGGGGCAGTAGCGGTTTTATAATCGGCCATCCCGACAGTAATAACTCCATTCATACTCCCATAGCCTCTAACAATTTATTCAATGAACCATCATCTGGTAAAAAGATAAACTGCCCTTCAATTTTAGGAATTCCAGTCAGTTGTGTATCGATAAATAACACCGTATCGTCCAGTACCCCTTCTTCAAGGAAAATTGCATCCAGACTAGCGCCAATCATATCCACCGCTAAAGCTGGGACAGAAGGTTGAAGGGGAATCCCTGAAAATTGAGTTAAGGCCATAATGAAGGAACTCACTAAGATATTTCCAACTTCTTTTAAAGCAGATTGTGCCATCTCATCCGAATAGAGATCCATCGGCTCACTCGTCCCAAACAAAGCTTGAACGACGATTTCGGCACTTTCTACGGGAAAGAAAAAAACAGCTTTTCCCGAGGCCTCCCCTTCAACTTTCACATAGATGACAGCCTGAGGTGTATCAAGTTGTCCCACTATAGCTGAAACCTGTTCAAATTCGACTGCCCATACTTCTGGTACCGACATATCAATTCGGCGTTGTAAAAGGGTGGACAAGGCCGTCGCTGCATGTCCGGAACCAACGTTTCCTATTTCACGCAAGGCGTCCAGTTGGAACTGGGTAACTTTCATGATTATACCAAACCTTTCTTACGCATTTCCCTTTGTATATCAAAGACGCAGCGAATGATAGTATCTCGCTCTCGTTCCGAGATTTCATAAAACTCAGCGGAAACACTGTATAAGTTGGTTTCCTCCATCTTTTCAGTCCTGATTACACGGACAGGGGTCTGTAGCTCTCCCATTGGCAAGGTTATATGAACATAGAGTAATGATCTATCTTCCACTCGTTCCTTCGTGGTAAACCGCATTCCTCCGCCACTTAGGTCAAGCATCATCGCGTTATAAGAATCACTGAGTCCTTCTCGAGTTACCATTCGGAACATGATCGGAAATGAGGCGTTAACTCGCACAAAGTTACGGCGTTGAACCTTGGCAACAGTATCTGGCAATTCCAACACGAACATTGGGACCGGGACTGCGATCCTTTGCATGATTTTCCCTTCAAACGAGTAAACTGCTGTTTCGTCACAAAACGTTAGCTTTACCTTTGTCCCCTCGCGCAAAGGAACTAGCTGACCATGTTGAAACGGAGCACCCACTGAAAGGAGTCTCTCTCCCACTTCTTCAATGCACGTCCGATAGTTCCCTGTATACTCGCCTTCCAGCGCGATAAGTTCCACCGCCAGACCGTGAAAAAGCTTCTTTTTATATGACAAATCGCTACCCCCCTTTTCGAAGTTCGAGGTTCGATGTTCATGGTGAATATCGAATATTGATTAGCTCCTAGATAACATCTTCTATAATCTAAAACGATCGAAGCAACTTGCTTAGGAAACCTCGTACCCCTCCCGCTTGACGAGGCGGACGAAGATAAATTCCGGTAACTTTACCGGCAATCCACTGTATGCACTGATAGGCTGAACTTTCTGGAAAACTGATTCCCAGAGGTTCCTGTTTCATAACCGAGCGTCCTACGAGCGGGTCATCGTAAACCCAACCTATGAAGTTAAGTGACCCGTCTAAAAATTTATGAACAGCCGTTTCCAGCCGATTAAACGTGTCCAGAGCGTCTGCTTTACTCTGTACCCGATTAATCACCACATGGATAGGGACCTCACCGGCTTCTTGTTTTAAGGACTTAAGTAAACCATACCCATCAGTTAACGCCGTAGGTTCTGGCGTAGTCACCATAATAATATCGTCCGCTGCTTGCAAAAAATTTGTGACCGTATGTCCGAGACCCGCTCCTGTATCAATAATCAGCAGATCTGCAATCGTTTCTAAACGCCCAAGATTGGCTATAACATTAGTTAACCTATTCCTCTCTAAATTAGCAAGTCTCTGTACTCCAGAACCACCCGGGATAATTTGTATTCCCCGAGGACCCGTCAAAAGAATCTGTTCAATTGTTTTTTCTCCCGATAATAAATGCTCAATCGTATAACGCGCCGTTAACCCAAAGGCAATATCTACGTTAGCTAGACCTAAATCTCCATCAAGAATCACAATCCGCTGTCCATATTCAGCCAAGGCGAGTGCTAAGTTAATCGTGAAACTAGTTTTGCCCACTCCTCCTTTGCCGCTAGTTACCGCAATCACCCTCATTTTACTGTGTCTGAAGTTTTTACGAGAGGCCATATCTCGCAAGACACTCGCTTGATCATTCATTGGGCATTTCCTCCCCGATCACATAGCGCGCCAAACGGTATGGTGTTGCCGCCTCTATGTCATCCGGGACATTCTGTCCGTTTGTCACATAAGCTGTTGGGAGTGTTGTCTGGCTCAGGAAATTCAGTATAGCGCCTGCACTCCCTGTCTCGTCCAACTTAGTAAAGATGAGATGACTAGTTAGGTCTTGGAAGCGTTGGTAAATCCGATGTTGATCAGCTGATTGAGTGGTGGCGCTCATCACAAGCATTGTAAAATCTGGTTTAGCCTCATCCAAAAATGCACGTAATTCAGACATATGCACATCATGGTGAGGACTTCGTCCAGCAGTATCAATAAAAATAAGTTCTTTATCAGCATGTATATGTAACGCTTCGTTAAGCCCCGCTGGCGTCATAACGACTTCAACAGGTACCCCAATAATTTCCCCAAACGTTTTAAGCTGCTCAACGGCAGCAACCCGATAAGTATCTGCCGTAATCAAAGCAACCTTACGTTTATCGACAATACTGAAGCCCGCTGCGAGCTTACCAATTGTCGTAGTTTTTCCAACTCCAGTAGGTCCAATCAAAGCGACAATCCTAGGCTTGTCAATTCCAGGTTGAATAAGCCCGATCTGTCCACATATCTGACGAACATTGGCTTCAATCCGGGCGTATACCTGAGAATTGTCATTCCATTCTTCTGGCGACAATGTTTGTTGAACATGACTTATCAAGCGCTTAACTAAGTTTTCGCTTATTCCTCTGTTCTGTAAATGATCTGCCCATTTTTGAAGTACGAGCGGCCAAACACCTTTTTCATCTCCGAGCACCTCCATATGCTTGTTCATTTGCTCAAGCAACAGATGCATCGACTTAATTTGAATTTGAAGGTCCTCTGTTTGCTCCTTTTGCTCTATTTGTTCCTTTTGCTCCTTTTGCTCCTTTTGCTCCTTTTGCTCCTTTTGCTCAGGCACATGATTAGTAACTATAGGTTTTGTTGCTTCGACATACCCATAATTCGAGGCTGAAGTCTTCTGCGCAGCAACTGGTTCTTCTTCAATGGCCGCCGTGATTTCAACTTTCTTTTTGCCAAAGAAGCCTAAGAAACTTCCATCACGAAATTCACGCGTCTGAAGGATAACGGCTTCGGATCCCAGTTCCCGTTTCACTTTTCCCATGGTTTCTGACACACTATCTCCCACAAATCGCCTAACTCGCACGTTCCATCCCCACCATTCCTACAGCTTGAACTTGTACCCCCTGGACTAATTCATTATATGATAGCACCATGAGTTGTGGCAGTTGACGCTCCGTGACCCGTTTTAAATTAATTCTCACCAGCGGTGCACACACAATTACTGGCGTTAACCCTTTAAGCATAACCTTTTCAACCTCGCGCGTGAGGTTTTGCATAAGTACATGGAGCACCTTCGGATCTAGTGCTAAATAAGTGCCGTAATCAGACGGTTGAATGCTATCCAGAATTTGCTGTTCAACTTGTGGATCTAAAGTCATCACTGGTAAACTTTTATCTTTCCCAAGAAGTGGCTGCAGAATCTGTCGAGCTAATGCCTGCCGGACATGTTCAGTCAAGCGGTCCGGATCTTTGGTAACCATAGCATAGTCTGCTAGAGTCTCCAGAATTGATACCATATCCCTTATGGAAACCCTCTCACGCAGCAAGTTAGCTAGAACCTTCTGAACTTGACCCAGACTTAGCGTTTCTGGTATTAACTCATCCACAACGGCGGGGGCTAATTCCTTGGCATGCTCAATGAGCGTTTTAACATCTTGACGATTTAGAATTTCCCAGGCTTGAGTCTTAATCACTTCCGTAATATGGGTTGCCAGCACGGTTGGCGCATCCACCACCATCCACCCACTAAGTTCTGCTTGCTCTCGGTATATCGAATTAATCCATTTGGCATCGAGACCGAAGGCTGGCTCTTTAGTAGGGGTCCCCGGAATCTCAGCATCATCTGCCCCATTACTCATTGCCATGTAATGGTCCGCCAAAATTTCGCCTGTAGCGATTTCTGCGCCTCGTATTTTTATAACATATTGATTAGGTTGTAAGTTCATATTGTCGCGCACCCTAATCACCGGAACGATGAACCCCAGCTCACTGGCAATCTGACGGCGAATTAGCACAATCCGTTCGAGGAGATCCCCCCCTTGTTGGACATCCACTAAGGCAATCAACGCATAGCCTAATTCAAGTTCCATATGGTCAACATTTAAGAGGTTTAGGACATTTTCCGGTTTCTTACTCTCTGCAATTTCCGTTTCCCGAGCTGCTGCTGACTCCTCGACGACCGAAACCTTAGAGTTTCGTTGGAGCATTACTCCCATGGCAATTAAAGCAGCAGCCACAAGAAACAGTGGGAATTTCGGCAAACCAAGCAACGCTAGCATGCTCAATACCCCGGCAGTAATGAATAAAGCCTTTGGTTTTCTAAACAATTGTTTGACTAAATCTTCTCCTAAGTTGCTTTCCGAAGCTGCTCGGGTGACTACAAGGCCTGTCGCAGTAGAGATGAGAAGGGCAGGAATCTGAGAGACAAGCCCATCCCCGATCGTCAACAAGGTATACTTATGAAGAGCTTCTAACAATGGCATGCCCTGCATAACAACCCCGGTAATAAAACCTCCGATAATATTAATAAATAAAATAATAATTGCGGCGATGGCATCCCCTTTAACAAACTTGGTTGAACCATCCATTGCCCCATAAAAATCTGCTTCCTGTTGAATCGCTTTACGCCGATCCCGAGCTTGTTGTTCGTTTATCATACCAGCGTTAAGATCAGCATCGATTGACATCTGCTTGCCTGGCATAGCATCCAAAGTAAAACGCGCAGCTACTTCTGAGACACGCTCGGCACCTTTTGTGATGACAATAAATTGAACCAACACTAAAATAATAAAGATAATAAAACCAACGACAGCATTTCCACGAATCACAAATTCCCCAAACTGCTGAATAATATTTCCTGCATGGCCATCCAGAAGAATGAGACGAGTCGCCGAAATATTCAAAGATAATCGGTACAACGTCAAGGTTAACAAGAGCGAAGGCAAGGCTGAGAATTCCAAAGGATCTTTTGCAAAAACTGCGAGCATCAGGGTTAGGACAGAAGCAGTGATATTTAGGGTAATTAAAATGTCGAGCAATCCCGCAGGCAACGGAACAACCATCATGACCACGATGCCAACTAGTCCCAATGCCGCAATAATGTCTGTATTATTCAAGAACCGATGTTTAATTGTCGTGGCCACGGTTTCCCTCCTTTCGTGGGAAGTCATTTATGCCCTTAGAGACTTCTTCTTCTTCAACCGATATACAAATGCCAAAACTTCGGCAACCGCTTTATAAAGATCCGCTGGAATCCCTTGTCCAATGTCTACCTGAGCATAGAGGGCACGGGCCAGCGGCTTGTTTTCCATGATCACAAGGTCATATTCTTTCGCTAACTCCCGCATTCGCAGGGCAACCTGGTCTTGTCCTTTGGCGACAACGTAGGGTGCTTTCTGTACTTTTAGGTCATAGCGAAGAGCGACGGCGAAGTGGGTTGGATTCGTGACGACAACATCTGCAGTTTTTAAATCTTGCATCATTCGGCTCATGGCCAAGGCTCGTTGCCGTTTCTTGAGTTCACTCTTAAGTTCAGGGTTTCCCTCAGTTTGTTTGTATTCCTGTTTTAAGTCTTCGTCAGACATTCGTAAGCTTTTCTCATGTTCCCACCGCTGATAGATGTAATCAAATGCCGCTATGCCTAAAAAAGAAAGCGAAATATTCCAAGCAAGTTCCATCAAGGCTTGGCCTAAAAAAGTTGCCCCTTGCTCCACACTCAGTTGCTGCAGAGCAGGATAAATATGCAGGCGATCACGGACACTTCCATAAAGAAAGTAACCAATTAATATCACTTTCATTAAGGATTTTGCCAATTCAACCCAGGCCTTTATGCCAAACATTCGTTTTGCGCCACTGATCAGACTTAAACGGGAAATTTGAGGCTTCATGGACTCTCCCGTGAATAAGAACCCCACTTGGATATAATTAGAGATTAAAGCAATCATAAAACCTGCACCAAAAATTGGCGCCATGATTTGTATCCCCAACCAAAGAATATTGACCATTAGGCTTGACGCAGAACGTTCAGTCCACTCTGAAGAAAAGCCTAGGACGTAAGTAAAAAGGTATTCCATACGAAGTAACATGGCAGGAATCCAGAACTTAAGAAGAGCCACGAGACCTAAGAGCATTAAAGCAGAGATCACTTCTTGGCTTTTAAAAACCTGCCCCTTTTTTCGCGCATCCTCTTTGCGCTTGGACGTCGCGGGATGTTTTTTTTCACTCACTGTTTCCACCCCTGGTAAAGTTCTAAGATCCAAGACATGTTGGTGTTAAACAGTCTAGCGACAGTTTCCCCTAAAAAAGGTATCGAGAGAAATAAAATAGTAAGCCCAAAAACAATCTTGACTGGGAAAATAACCGCAAAAATATTGAGTTGAGGTACTGTCCTAGATAAAAGCCCGACCCCGACATCTGATACTAAAAGCGCTCCAAAAATTGGCATTGCTAATTGAATAGCTAAAGCAAATACATGAGAGACGAGCTGAACGTAAAAGAGGTAATTACTCGGCAGATTCGACGGGTTGATCGGAATATAAGCATAACTTTTGACCATCGCTGCGATAAGATAGTGATGTGAATTAGTTGAAAGCAAAAGCATTGTAGCTAAAATAATCTGAAAGTTGCCCATCATAGGACTTTGAACTCCATAGACAGGGTCAATCGCCGCCCCCATGGTAAAACCCATTTGGAAATCAATTAATTGTCCTGCCCCTTGTAAAACTGCAGTTAGCAAATATATTATAAATCCAATGACCAACCCTACTAAACCTTCCTTGATCACTACTGCAACATAAGGTAATAGTTCGATTGGAATTGAAGGATATGTTGCCTGAATTAGCGGATAGATAATGACAGTAATACTTGCAGCCAAAATCAACCTCACCATGGCAGGGACGCCCCTGGCGCCGAAGACTGGTGCTAACATAATCATTCCAGCCCAACGAGATAAAACCAGAAGAAATAAAGAGAGGTTCCATTGGAGCAGCTGGGCTAGACTCAAATTTTGTCCCCCCCTTACTCGATGTTCGATATTCGTTGTTCGGTGTTCGAGGTCTGCAATTCATGTGTGGAAGTCCGCGGTTGATTCATAGTTCGCAGTCAGAAGTCCCAAGTCTGAGAGTCTTGATTCAAGGTTCGAATTTCGAATATCGAATATCGAATATCGAGTTTTACATGCCTCCAAATGTAGCAAGCTGGGTCAATATATTTGAGGTGTATGCTGTCAAAACAGATAACATCCACGGACCCAGCAAAAGAATGACAACTGCCACTGAGATTACTTTGGGTATAAAAGACAGCGTTTGCTCCTGGATCTGCGTCATAGATTGAAAGATACTAACCAGAAGACCCACCAACAAAGAAACTCCAAGAATGGGCCCTCCTACTAGAAGCACAGCTCCCACTGCTTCCTTCGCCATATATAATACCTGATTTTGGGTCACTGTCCTCCCCCTTTATCTCACGCTCTTCTAATGGAAACTCGTCACCAACGACTCAACGACTAAATGCCACCCATCCACTAACACGAACAAAAGTAATTTAAAGGGCAGGGAAATCATCATCGGGGGAAGCATCATCATCCCAATTGACATAAGGGTACTGGATACAATCATATCGATTACGATGAAGGGAATAAAGATCGCGAATCCCATTTGAAAAGCCGTCTTTAATTCGCTAATCACAAAGGCTGGAATCAATACGTAGGTTGGAACGTTTCTATAGGTTTTAGGCCGCTCCATTTTAGATAACCCTACAAAAAGCTCTAAATCCTTCTCCCGAGTCTGTTTAAACATAAACATCCGAATAGGTTCTTCTGCTTTGACAAGGGCTTCCGTCTGTGTGATCTGATTCTTCATATAGGGTTGAACTGCATTCGTATTAATCTGGTTCCACGTAGGAGTCATAATAAAGAACGTAAGAAAAAGGGATAACCCCACGAGCACTTGGTTCGGGGGAAGTTGCTGCGTTCCTAGTGCATTTCTCACAAACGATAATACGATGATAATCCGAGTAAAGGAAGTCATCATCATGAGGATGGCTGGAGCTAACGAGAGCACTGTCAGGAGCATCAAAATTTGCAATGACGTCCCTGTTTGTTGTGTCGCAGAGTTTCCTAGGTCTAATGTAATTCCTGCCGCCCGAGCAATTTTAGGACTTGACAGCATTCCAAATCCCAGGGTAATGCCAAAGGGTAACCCAAATGTGATGAATTTAATGAATCGGCCTGAAGAAGCCATTACTTTTCAACCTCCTCAAGCAAACGTTCCAACTCTATGGAAAAGGGCTCTTCTTTCTGTTGTGACTGCCTCCGCCAAAGCTTTTGGACACTTTGGACCCACCCTTCCATTCGTTCTGTGGGGCGTGTAGTAATCTCTTCCAAGATTTCAGCTGCAATACGCGGATCATGGATCTCACTGATTTTCACCAGGTGGTGATCCGATCCACCGAGGACCTGCAACTGACCAGCAATCTCTACAAGGTAAAGGCTTTGCTGCCCACTCAATACTTGGCGGTCTAGAACCCTAGCCCATGGTGCATTTATCCTTCGATTATTCATCTTGCTCAGACGTCGGATAATCCAAAGGGACACAAGCAAAATAATGAGAAAAACCAGCAACATTCCTAGAAGCCCCCACCACGAAAAAACGGGCTGAGTCACAACCGGAGAAGCTCCACTTGAAGGTAACGGCAGGTCTTCGTTGAATGACATTTTATTTCAACGCCTTCGTGACAGCCTCAACCACGCGCTCAGCTTGAAAAGGCTTAACGACAAAGTCTTTGGCACCCGACTGAATCGCTTCTATAACCATGGATTGTTGGCCCATGGCACTACACATGATGATCCGGGCCTTCGAATCAAATTTACGTATTTCTTTAACTGCCTGAAGTCCGTCCATCTCTGGCATAGTTATGTCCATAATTGTTAGGTTCGGTTGACACTCCTTAAACTTCTCCACGGCTACGGCACCATTTTCTGCTTCACCAACCACGTTAAACCCATTTTTGGTTAAGATGTCTTTAAGCATCATTCGCATAAACGCCGCGTCATCAACAATCATTATTGTATCACTCACTTACAATTCCTCCTTTATTTCAGTGAATTCATTCGTTCAATGGGATGGACTATATCCGTGATTCGAATCCCAAACGTCTCATTAACGACTACCACTTCACATTTAGCAATCAACTTGCCATTGACGATCATATCCACTGATTCCCCTGCCAGACGATCCAGCTCAACGACTGAACCCGGGCCCATTTCTAGGATTTCCTTAATTGTTTTTTTGGCGCGTCCCAATTCAACACTTATTTGTAACGGAACATCCAGAATCAAGCTCAGGTTATCAGGTTGTATCATCTGGGGTCCAGGTTGTAGTGTGCCAAATTGTGCTGGTTGAACTGGTGTTTGCATTCTTGCTTGTGAATTGGGCTGTACCACCCCATAAGAGGGATACTCGGTGGGTGCTGAATAGGGTGGTGCATCATAGACAGGTTGTTGTAATGGGGGTGGAGTCTGATAGGCTACGGTTGTAGTCTTAGGTTGAACAGCGGCAGCAGGCTGTGCGGTCGGCGCTGCAGAGGTACCACCACTCATAGCGCCCATTAGCTTATCAACCATCCCTTTCGCTACACTGAGCGGGATTACCTGAACAAGAGTACTGTCGATGACATCTTCCACAACCATCCGGAACGAGATCCGTACCAGCGTATCATCCGGAGACAGGAAATCCTGAATGACATCTCTCCCTGACGACATATCATTGAGCACTAAATTTGGAGGAGTAATATCGACCATAGCATTAAACATGGTTGACATGGAGGTGGCAGCGGAACCCATCATTTGGTTCATCGCCTCAGAAATTCCACTAATTTGAAGTTCCGAAAGTCCTTCAGATGGATTTTTCCCATCCCCCCCCATCATCAGATCCACAATCACTGAACCGTCTCGTTGGGAGAGAATCAAGAGATTTGAGCCCTCAATTCCTGCTTTGTATTTAACATCACAAATCACGGAAGGGATAGGATAATCCTGGCGAATCTGAGCCGAGGTCGTTAAGTCGACTTTCGGCGTGGTAATATCCACTTTTTTGCCTAAGAGCTGCGATAATGTCGTGGCCGCAGTACCCATCGATATATTGGCAATTTCTCCAAGTGTATCTTGTTCTATCTCATTAAGAAGATCCTCTGATGGCGATATCTCTGGGGCCGATTCCGGCGGTGTCTCCAAGTCTGTTTCTAGCGTTCCCCGAAGCAACGCGTCAATCTCTTCCTGAGAGAGCATCCCATTACTCATCTTGTTCCCCTCCTTCCTTTATTATTTCTGTAATCTGAACGGCGATATGTTCTCCGTGTAAACCAGGGACTGACTTAAATTTCATAAATTCTCCCACATAGATTGGCAGCGGATCCTGAACGGATTGGTTCAGTGGGATAACATCTCCCTTCGCAAGGTCTAAGAGGTCCCTAACGAGGATTTCAGAATTACCTAAATACGCAACCATATCCACCTTCGCCCATTCGATTTTTTTTCGAATCGCCTGTACCTGTTCTGGAGAAGTGACCTTAGCCTTTGTGGAAAAAAGGAAAAATGTACTTAACTTATCTAAAATAGGCTCGAGCACAAGATAGGGCATGCATATATTAATCATCCCCACCGCTTCTCCAATCCGGACTTCAAGAGTTATGAGTACGATCATTTCGTTCGGCGCTACAATTTGAGTAAACTGAGGGTTTGATTCCATTGACAAAAACTGTGGCTTAAGTTGATAAACCTCTCCCCAAGCCTCTTCAGAAATTAAAATCATTTGGCTTAATCGATTTTCAATGATAGTCCTTTCAATTTCCGTTAAATCACGGTTCTTTTCTGTTCCTCCTTGCCCTTGCCCTCCCAAAAGGCGATCCACCACAGCAAACGTGAGTGCAGGGCTGACCTCAATTAAAACAGTCCCTTCCAACGGCTCCAATGAGTAAAGGCCTAAGACAGTGGGGCTAGGTAAAGAACGAATAAATTCATCATAGGTGATTTGCTCAATGGAAAGGACAGAGCTTTCAACAACAGAATGCAAGTTTCCAGAAAGATAAGTGGTAAGCCCTCTGCAAAAATTCTCGTGAATATTATGGAGGGAGTGAATATGATCCTTGGAAAACTTATTCGGACGCTTAAAATCGTACACTCGAATCCGCTTTTGAATCTTGGTTGTCTTCATTTCCTCCACATCAACTTGTCCTTCGGACAGCGCACTCAGCAGTGCATCAATTTCAGCTTGAGTCAAGACGTCTCCCATCAAATCCCCCCCTTCTCTTTATCGATGTTCGTGGTTCGATATTCGTGGTTCGAACCTCATACTTGAAGTTGAGGTTTGTAGCCCGGGATTCAAACTACGAATATCGTACCGCCACTTTACTGGTAGACTAACGACAGAAATAGAACATCTGTTACTTTGTTTTCTGCAACTTCATTAAGCCGTTTTATTAACTCTTCTCTCAACTTTTCGCGAGCAGCTGGGGTTTGTACATCATTGAGGGATTTGTTGGCTAAGACCGTATTAACTCGGTCTTTTAAAAACGCATCCTCGTTCTTTAAGGTAACTTCCGCTTTAGTATCGATGAGTTGAAGCGTAATGGACGTCTTGAGAAAGGCCCCCCCCTGCAAATTTACGGTGAACTCGCCGATAGGCAGCAAAGGCCCCGACTTCTTAGGTGCGCTAGCTAAAGTTCTTGTACTGTCCGAAGTCTTAAAAATATACTTTTGTGCCCCAATTGTTCCACCCACACCTATTCCCACGCTTAAAAGTATCGTAAGAATCGTAATAATAAGAGATTTTCGTTTCATAAAATTGATCAATCCTCCACTTTGCAAATCTGGCAGCACCTACGAAATTCGGCGATCCGCTCAATCAGCTCCTCAATCCGTTCTGACACCACGTATTTATTTCCACCCGCCAACGTAATGACCGTATCTGGGGTTTCTTCCATCGTTTCAATTAGGTCGGAATTTAAAGAAAATGTTTTTCCATTTAAGCGAGTGACGTAAATCATCTTTGAATCCTCCGTTAATTTAACTCGTTATTTAACAGATTTTTTTCCAAGCCAGTGAAGAATTTGGCCAGTTTCATCCAATACCTTTTGTTCCTTCTGCAACTCTGCAACTCGAAAGGCTGTAGCTTGTTTTTCTTTAAGACGCTCATATTTCTCGACCTCACGATGTGCTTCAAATAAACCTCTCCGTGCCGTCTCCATGACAATTTCTTGCTCTCTTCGTTCTGCTTCATAGTGATGTAAGCGCCGCAATTGTAGCACTGCAAACTGTTGGCAAAGTTTCAGTTCTTCTGGCCGATGACGTCCAGCTTCCCGTTGACCTTCTTGAGCTTCATTATAACACGCTTGTTGTCCCATGCAGGCCATGACACAGGCTTGCCAGCGCTGAAGTTCTAGCGCGTACTCCCTTTGTGCCGACTCTAAAACCTGTTTAGCTAGTTGGAGGCTTGCGTCCAAGCGAAAGCGAAATCGTGCCATTATTTTCACTCCTTATCCAGCACTCAACTTTATTTACCTTTTGGGATAGATAAAGTTGAGTGCTGGGTTAGACCCTAACCCTCACGTAAAGATTTCCCGTAATTGTTGAAGCGTTTCTTGATATTTGACATGTTCATCTACCCTTTGTCGAGTGAACGCTTGAATGCTGTCCATATGGGCGATGGAGGCATCAATCTTGGGGTTACTTCCCTGTGTATACGCCCCAATGTCAATGAGATCTTTGGCATCACGGTAAATTGCAATATGTTCACGAGCCTTACCTGCTAATTCCATTTGTTCCGTACTGATAACATCATTCATAACTCGACTAACAGATTGTAAAATATCAATCGCCGGAAACTGATTTTGCATAGCGAGTTCCCTAGTCAAAACAATATGCCCATCAAGAATTCCGCGAACTGAATCCGCAATTGGTTCATTATGATCGTCCCCATCCACTAACACGGTATAGATACCGGTAATACTTCCTTTCTCCGCCATACCTGAACGTTCCAATAGTTTTGGTAAAAGAGCAAAGACCGAGGGTGGATATCCACGGGTCGCAGGTGGTTCACCCACCGTAAGGCCCACTTCCCGCTGTGCCATCGCAAAACGGGTCACCGAATCCATCATAAGGAGCACATTTTCCCCTTGATCTCGGAAATACTCAGCGATCGCTGTAGCCGTAAACGCAGCCTTTAAACGGACTAAAGCAGGTTGATCTGACGTTGCTACAATAATAACTGATCGGGTTAAACCCTCAGGACCTAAATCCTTTTCAATAAAGTCACGCAGTTCTCGGCCCCGCTCTCCAATCAAAGCGATAACATTGACATCAGCGACGGTATTTCTAGCCATCATGCCCAGCAAAGTGCTCTTGCCCACACCAGACCCAGCGAAAATTCCCATCCGTTGTCCACGGCCAATTGTAAGAAGCCCATCGATTGTTCGAACCCCGACACTCAACATGTCCAAGATTCGAGGACGCAATAAAGCGTTGGGTGGTTTGTTTTGCAGTGGGTACGCTGTTTCTGTCTGCAGCGGACGCTCATCAAGCGGGTGTCCCAATCCATCGAGAATTCGACCGAGGAGTGCTGGCCCTACTGGCACGGTCAGCTTTTGTCGCTGAGAAAGCACACGGTCTCCCGGTGCAATCCCTTCGAGCTCCCCTAACGGCATGAGCAAAGTGGTTGAATCCCGAAAGCCAACAACTTCAGCTGGAAGTTCTCGTCCATCACGCGTGATGATATGGCAATATTCACCCACACTGGCTCGCGGGCCAGCTGCCTCCACCATCAGGCCGACAATTTTTGAGACCCTTCCTTGAGCCGAGATCGGTTCTGTCTGTTCCACAGTCTGGGCTAATCGATTCCAGGCCCCCATGTTCGAGCTCCTCTCGTAGGGTATGTTCCAATTTATCTAATTGGGCTTCTAGTCGACCGTCAAAAACACCTTCTTGACACTCTAGGAAACAGTCTCCAGAATTCAAAGACTCATCAATAATCCAAGGACAGGGTAGGTTCCCTTCGAGCAAATAAGTATCAGTGGGAGCCACGTGAAGCCGCCATCCTTGACGTTCCAAGGGTAAAAGGGTTAAGGCTTGAATGATGTCAAGCAAGCGTTGGGGTTCAACCGCTATGGTTGAACGAACAATGCGTTCGGCAATTTTTATCGCGAGATGAAGTAACTCACTGTCAACTTTTGCATATTCCTCTTGAACCGCCCTCTTTACTAATAGTAAGAGTTGATTGGCATTTTCGGTCAATCGGTTTCCCTCAGTTTCTCCCGCTTGCCGTCCCGCTTGATAACCCTCCGCTTGGGCTGCGGGATAAATCTCTGCTTGTGCACTCTCGATAACTTCTTGACGTAAGCGCTCCAAGTCGGTTTGAGATTGAGCAACGATTTCCTGAGCACTAGCTTCAGCCTGAGCTAAAATTTTCTGCGCATCTGCTTTTGCATCAGCAAGGATTTTCGCCGCCTGCTCTTGAGCGTCTCCAAGAATCCTTCCCGCTTGGTCGATTTCCTCCACTACTAAAAGGGTATCCCTATCCTCAAAAAGTTCAGTTTTAGAGTTCTGGCTCTCTTCTCCAATATTGACAACCGCTAAACATGTGTCCAACTGGCGAAACCCTTCCAGGCATTCCACTATTCGAGGTGTGGATATCTGTACATCGTAACTTTTGACAACGCACCCGTTAATAGATAATCTCATCACTACCTCCTCGGGAAATGACAATCGCACCACTTTCCTCAATCTTACGTATTACCTTTACAATGCGCTGCTGAGCTTCTTCAACATCACGCAAACGCACTGGGCCCATGAATTCCATATCGTCTTTGAGCATTTGACCAGCCCGTGAGGACATATTCGCCATAATTTTTTGAGCCACTTCGGGATTGGAACCTTTGAGAGCCAACCCCAAATCTTTAGTTTCCACTTCGCGCAAGACCAACTGAATGCCGCGGTCGTCCAGAACGACGATATCTTCGAAGACAAACATCTGTCGCTTGATTTGTTCGGCTAAATCAGGATCATCTACCTCCAGGGCATCCATGACAACTTTAACTGTTCCTGGATCCGTCCTATTAAGAACGTCCACGATACTTTGGATCCCACCCGAGGCCGTATAATCGGTCGGGGCTAAGCTGGAAATCTTGCGTTCTAAGACTTTTTCTATTTCTTTGAGCACTTCCGGACTCGTGCGGCCCATAGTCGCTATCCGTTTTGCCACATCTGCCTGTCGGTCTTGGTTGAGGCTAGCGAGTAAAGTTGCTGCTTTTTCAACTGGGAGGTGGGTCATGATCAGAGCGATCGTCTGGGGGTGTTCACCTTGAATAAAGGAAAAAAGCTGTTTGGGATCTGTCCGGCGTACAAGGTCAAAAGGCCTCATCTTCAGCGAAGTCGACAAGCGACTGATGATATCGAACGCTCGAGTTTCTCCAAGAGCCCGTTCTAATACTTCTCGCGCATAATCGATGCCCCCTCGAGAAATATAGTCATTCGCCATACACAACTGATGGAATTCTTCTACGACATGATCCCGCTGTTCGGGTGATATTTTCCCGACATTAGCCATTTCAAGAGTCAACTGTTCAATTTCTGAGTCCCCAAGATGTTTTATCACGTTGGCCGAATTTTCCGAACCTAAGGCAATCATTAGAATCGCAGCTTTTTGGGTTCCCGTTAAAGTTTGCGCCATCTACTTCTCCTCCGATAGCCATGTTTTCATTAAACGGGCAGCCTCATCCGGGTTATCGCGGGAATATTGTTCAACAGCCTCTTTTGTCTTTTGCTTTTGGATTTCTTCCACGGTCTTTGCACTTTTCTGAGCAAAATTCAGTTTCGCCTCTTCTTCTGCTAACTGTTGTGCCATGAGTAGTTCTGCAGTAGCGAGTGACACGGGCTCTGAACCATTTAGATTTAACATTTTGTCAGCACTTGCTTTTCGTGAACGTTTTCGTAAGTAAACGAGAAATAGTATAAGGCCGAGTAATGCGACGGCTCCAATTTCGGCATATAAGACAAGCTGCTGCCGTTTTTGAGCGCTTTCCATTGCCGATAATTCTTTCTGTAAATCTGTTTTATTAAAGGGTATAGCAGCAACTTGAATATCATCTCCACGGTTAGCATCCACTCCTGCTGCAGAAGCTACTATCGTTTTGATTTGGTCCAGCTGGCTCTGGGTAACTATATCTGCATCTGCCATCACCGAGACGGAAAGGCGTTTAACACTACCAGGACTGACCATTTGTTCTTCTTGTGTTGTGTCCACCTGATAGTTTTTAGTACTGGTGATTTTCGTAGAAGTAGAATTTACACCCTGGGCAGTAGGATACGTCGGAGCTCCATTGGCAGGCAATCCCGGTGTCCCTCCGGCCGCTAAAGTGCCATTTGTAATACTTTCATTAGAACTCTGCTCACTGACCACTGCACCCGGTCCATTGATCTGTTTAGTTATTTTTTTCTGATCAAAGTCCAATACCGCACTGATTCGAACAACCGTCTTACCCGAGCCCAGCACTCGATCGAGCATACTCTGAAGTGATTTCCGAGTATCTTCTTCGATCGTTTGTTTAAGCTGATATTGGGTAACTGTCAATTTTTCAGGGTCATTTTTTTTTCCTAAGACATCTGATAAAACATTTCCGCCAGCATCCACAATCGTCACGTTCTCCGGTTTCAGACCTTCCACTGAACCAGCCAACAAGTTGGCAATGGCACGCACCTGATCTTCCCCAAGTTTCGTGCTCGGGGCAAGTTTCAAGGTTACCGCTGCAGTTGCCGTTTTTTGGTTATCCACAAAGAGTGACGGTTCAGGCATCACGATATGTACGCGTGCATCCTCCACACCGTTCAATGTCTTTAAAGTATTCTCTAATTCGTTCTGTAATCCAAGCGCATAACGCAATTTCCGATCAGCATCCGTCTCACCCAGGCGCATGGTATCCAAATTACTAAAGCTGAATTTACTTTCTTGAGGGAGCCCTGCACCGGCAAGTTGCAAACGCAGGTCTGCAGCAGACTGTTGCGGGACCATGACGGTTGACCCATTATCCGCCAGCTGATAATCCGCTTTCAAGTCTTTTAGTTTCGTCGTGATCGCTCCAGCATCAGCATCATTAAGCTTGGTAAAGATCGCCACATACTGTGGGCGCCCAGCCCACATAACCAGGTAAATCAACGCTCCAGCAACTAAAAGAGGAGCAAGCACCGTTATAATTTTCTGTGGGCTAGAAAGGTTATTCCAAAAGGTTTGTACTGATTGCTTAATTCCGGCCCAAGAAAAATCCACCCTCGGCTCCTCCTTTCATTTTCGATGCACGAAGTTCGATGTTCGATGCTCGAATGGAGCCGTTCGTTTCGAACGATTCAAACAACGAACCTCGTGCCTCGCGCCTCGCATTAAATTATTTTCTATAAATCTATGGGGGTTCTTAATACCCCCTGAAAAAGCACGCTTAAAAACGTATCTCTTTATAACAACCTACTAATACACGAATCGAGACGTTCGTTATAGAACGTTTCCAACATCGAACCTCGTGCTTCGAGCATCGTGCCTCGAATTATATCTGCATACGCATTATCTGATTGTACGCGTCTAATACCTTATCACGCGTTGCTACGGTTAAGGATAACGATAGGTTGGCCTTTTCTAACGCCACCATTACTTCGGACAAATCTTGAACTTGGCCGGTCGCCAGTGCCAGACTGCCTGCATCTGCTTTTGTTTGTAAAGCATTCACTTGACCCAAAGCATTACTTAAGAATTTTGAGAAATCTGTTCCTGCCTTATACGCACCGTCTCCAGAACTGACATGAGGTGAAGCCTCAACGCCTGTTGGAGTCATTGTATTAATTATTCCGAGGGGCATAATGGGGGCAATGGGTTGAATACTCATCTATTTTACCCCTTTCCAATTTCAAGTGCTCTGGACGCCATTGTCTTACTAACATTAAGGGCGGTAACATTGGCTTCATATGCTCGTGAAGCAGACATCATATCGACCATTTCAGTGACAATATTCACATTCGGATGCCGCACATATCCTACTGGCAATCCTGCCTCAGCTACTTTAGCGGCATCTGGAGAATCGGGATTATATTCTAAGCGGAAGGGTTCAGTTACTTCATTATAAATACTAGCTACTTGCACTCCATTCCCATTTCCGTTTCCGACATTTTTACTCCCCAGAGTATCCCCGAGCACTTTAGAAAACGGTGATTCCGAGGGACGCGGAACGAACACGGCCACTTGTCGACTATAGGGTATCTGATTTCCTGCTGCGGTTAATTCTCCCGTGCGTGTAGTATTGATATTGGCTATGTTACTAGCGGTGAGATCCATTCTTAAACGCTGGGCGGTTAAACCTGAGGCACTAATATCAATTGCTCCAAAAAGACCCACGGATTCATCCCCTCCTCATCACACACTCAACAATCGTTCGCCCAATCTCTCCGAGCGGTACAATTCGATCTGCTAGACCCGCATCTACCATAGATCTAGGCATCCCGTAGACAACACAGGTCTCTTCAGACTCAGCGATTCCAAACCCTTCTAAGCCCTTAACTTCTTTCATACCTTTCGTACCATCGCTTCCCATTCCAGTCATCACCACTCCAAGGGTACCTTTTCCGACTTCCTTCGCCAAAGAAAGAAACATGACATCCACAGAAGGATGATAGAGAGTGGGAATTGGAGCTTCATCTCCAATATGAAGGATCAGCTGTCCCGATCGACGCTGGACCTGAAGCTGTTTACCCGCCGGAGCGACATACACAATTCCTGCTTTCAGCGTTTCTCCGTGTATTCCTTCCCTAACATTGAGAGCACAAAGTCCATTCAACCGTTGGGCGAGCGGTCCAGTAAACCCTGGAGGCATATGTTGAGCGACTAGCACCGGAACCGGAAAATTGACAGGCAGAGTCGGCAGTACCGCTTGTAACGCAGAGGGCCCTCCAGTCGACGTACCAATAGCTACAATTTCAATCGCATGCTTTGGTAACAGGCCCACTTTACCCGTGCTTGCCGGACGTAAGCTTTGCAATATACCTGGCACAACCGTTGAAGCGGGAACCGCTACCTTTGAGGTAGGAATTTGAATCGTTGGCCCTTTACCCCCGAGCCTAGCAGGATTTACTAAAGCTGCCGCTTTTACCTTCTCTATCAGATCACTGGAAAGCGCCTGTAGATCCGCGCCCGGCCTTCCTGACGGTTTGGCCACAACATCGACAGCCCCCAGATCAAGGGCTTTCAACGTGTCTTTTGCCCCTTCCGTCGTCACCGAGCTTAAGATAATCACGGGAGTCGGTTGCCAACGCATAATTTCTTCCAGCGCTTGCAGCCCATCCATGATCGGCATCTCAACATCCATTGTTACAACTTGGGGACGAAGAGCCTGGAGTTTCAAAATCCCTTCGCGCCCATCTCGCGCGGTATCCAATACTTTAATACCAGGATCCTGACTGAGTATTTTTTGTAGGGTTAGCCGCATGAAGGGAGAATCATCGACGATTAGAACCCCAATAGGTGTTTTAAGCGCTGACGTCATGGCTTGCTTCTCCACCCATGATGTGATCAAGGTCCAAGAGAATGAGCAAGCGCTCTCCAATTTTTCCAACACCACGTATGAACTGAGCATCCATGCCTAACGCAATCGGTGGAGGTGGCTCAATTGCTTCACTTTCTAAACGCAAAACTTCGGTTACCGCATCCACTCGAATACCAAAAACCTTCGTCTGCACTTGTAAGACAATGATCCGACTTAGGTCAGTCTCTTCCACTCGTTCCATTCCGAACCGGGTACGCAAGCTGATCACAGGAATAACATTTCCACGCAGATTAATAACTCCCTCTACATAATCAGAAGCTTTAGGCACCCGAGTAATCGGCGGAATTCGGATAATCTCCTGAACACGCATAATATCAACGCCAAACTCCTCAGTTCCTAAGCTAAAAGTAACTAATTGTTCTTCTGCCATTGTTAAACCCTCCCTTTATCGATGTTCGTGATTCGATATTCGTTGTTCGAACTGGATTAAAAACTTAAAAAGTTTTCAGGAATTTATTTAAGTTTCCTTTTTCGATGCGCGCTGGAAATGTTGATTGATCGAAGTGAGATTCAGATGTAAATCGTATTAAAAACTGATAAGTTTTTATTCTTATTCGAACCTCGAACTTCGAACCACGAACATCGAATTAAGCTCTGCGTGTGACTAAAACGTCTTGGATTAGGGATCCGATATCCAGAATCAAGGTGACTTTACCATCTCCAAGGATCGTGGCACCGGCAATTCCGGGGAGATTATTGAGTAAATCACCCAAAGATTTAATAACGACTTCTTGTTGTCCACGCAGTTCATCCACAATCAGACCCAATGCTTTATCGCCAAAGCCGACAACGACGACAAAGACTTCACTACTTTCGGTTTCTGGGGTTGGAAGATCGAACTTCTCCTGTAAAGAAATAAGTGGTAACGTGTTGCCACGCAATTGAACCATTGGCAGTCCACCCACGGTTTTGATATCCTCTCGATTGACTAGAAGAGTCTCTAAAACGGAGGAAAGTGGAACAGCATAAATTTCTTGACCAACTTCTACAAGAAGAGCCTGAATGATCGCTAAAGTCAAGGGCAAACGAATGGTAAAGGTACTCCCCTTCCCTTTCCGAGTTGTGATATCCACCATTCCCCCAAGACTGTTCAGAGCCTTCTTAACAACGTCCATCCCGACCCCTCTGCCGGAAATATCTGTCACCACATCTGCCGTGCTAAAGCCCGGCAAAAAGATAAGATTGGCGATATCCCGTTCAGAGAGTTCCTCTCGCTCTCCAATTAGGCTTTTAGAAACCGCTATTTGGCGTATTTTATCGAGGTCTAACCCTGCCCCGTCATCCGAGATAAGAATAGCTATATGATTGCCTTCATGATATGCATTCAGTGTAATCGTACCAAAATCTGATTTACCTGCCTCACGACGCTCTGCAGGTGACTCGATCCCATGATCCACCGAGTTCCGAATCAGATGCATTAACGGATCCCCGATAACTTCCACGACCGTCTTATCCAGTTCTGTATCTTCCCCTTTTAGGATAAGCTCTATTTCTTTCCCTGTCTTTTTAGCTAGATCTCGAACTAAACGAGGAAAACGATTAAAGACTGTCCCGATCGCCACCATACGTAAGCGCATAACACTTTCTTGGAGGTCATTCATTAAACGACCCAAGTAAACATTGGCTTCATTCAAATTGTTGACCATACCGTCCGTGCTATACTGACCCTTCAGATCTAAACCGATTTGTACCAAACGAGTCCGAGTAATAACCATTTCTCCCACAAGGTTAATAAGGTTGTCCATCCGTGCCGTATCCACGCGAATCGTATGTACTTGAGTATTCCCTTCTCCATTCGGTGCTTCGATATTCGGAGCCGAGAGTGCCTTCCCGGACTCTTTTGGTACAACGACCGCCTTTGGAATAGAAAGGGGCTTCATTTTTTCTTCAGCCAACACATTATCGATAACGTTGATCGTTTTATCCAGTTCTTCTATCCCCTCAATATTTAGATAGGGATGGACGAACACATCTACCAACTCCGAAATTTCCAACAGTTCCCGTTGGATCTCTTTCTTGGATTCATCACAAATAATGAGCATTGAAAAACTTTCTGCATTCCCAGTTTCCAGCTCTTCAACACTCGGAAGAAGCTTAATTACAGTTCCCATTCCCTCGATCCGCTGGGTAGCCATGACAGCGCGAACTGCCTTCATTAACGTATTCGGCTCTAAGGTTATGTCCACCTGATATACACCGCGTCCCAAGCTAGAACCATCGTTTACTTTTTCTCGCTCAGGCTGGGTTAAGGAGAAATCAAGTGGGACATAATTTTCCAAAACTTCTTCTTGAACTGCATAATCGGTCGCTGAAACATCTGGTTCTTCTCTATTTAATAACAACCGCATCGAGGAAACTAAATCCTCGAACCCAATCGTAATCTCTTGCCGCTGTCCTACTTGCGCCAGCATCGCTTTAACTCGATCAGTCACCGCCAATAAAATATCAATCATTTCAAGGGAAACTTCGATTTTACCCTGACGTAACCGATCCAATAAGTCTTCAGCCGCATGGGTCAGTGCAACAATCGGTGTGAAACCCATTGTCCCTGAAGCTCCCTTCAAGCTGTGAGCTGAGCGGAAAAGATCATTAATGAGTCCTATATTCCCTCCCTCTTTCTCCAATTGCAAAAGACCTGATCCGAGCCTTTCGATCTGTTCCTGGGAATCTAATAGGTAAAACTCTAAAAATTCCTCCAGATCGACCCCCTGGTTTTGGTCGCCATCTTGGCTCATACTATGCCCACTCCTATCTTTTGGATCTCCTTAAAACGGGAGTCCATTCTATGAAAAACTGTTATCTAATCTCTTATGTACGCAACTTTCGACACAGGTTTATAAGATAATAGGTCTAATTATTTTTAATTCGCTATCTTTTTCCGAATTCCTCCAAAAAAAAACCAATAAACGTCATTTAACTCCATTTTCTAATAGTAGCATCAAGTTGCAAAATCGTATATAGTTCGTTCGACAAAACTCTTAAAAATATTTTTGTATACATCCATATAATACGAAAATTTGCTCCTTTTTGTATTGCGTTAAGAATAGCATCTAAAAACGACCCCAGAAATAGTATATTCGTCATAACTCGATAGGACTTTCGGGTAAAGAAAACAGGCAGAGTGCATAATTCGCATGCACCCTGCCTGTATAATACTGTATAATGATGAGAGTTTTTGAGTTTCATTAACGTGCTTCGTTCATTTTTAGACTAGTTCGTCGAACAATAACCCGGCTATTTGAGTAAAAGAACCTAAAGTATCCAAAAGTTGTTTAGGCGTAATCTCACCTAATACATCTTCGCTTGATTGATCAATTATCTTAACAACGAAGCTCTCAGAATCTTCATGAACCTTAAACTCGAATCGTTTATCAATAATTCCCATCAGTCGATTGAGCTTTTCCGCTGCCCTTTCGACTTGTTCACGCGGAATTTCTTCACGGGCAGAGGGAATTTCACCTTTACGATTAATGACCTTACGAGGAGTCTCTAAAGAACGGTCCAGCTTTTGCCCGGGAAAAGCATCCATCGGAATCATGGTGGACTGAGTATTCGGTTGAATGGGATTGATCATCACTAATCCCTCCTAAATCGCCCATTATCGTTTCCAATTCATTTGGCTGACTGCCGTGGTACTCGCAGCACTATAGGCTTTTGAAACCTGATGTTGTCGCTTGCTGCTACCCATTCGAATCTGCATTGCCTCAATGATAGCTTGGCTATCTTGCTGGATTTCACTAATTAAGTTCTTCCCTATTGGGGAGATTTTAAAGCCCTTATCAGGAGTCTGCTCAAGGATGACCTGTAACTGCTCCCGTTGATTCATAAGGTCATAAAAGAGCTCCATATCCTGCTTAGCCAAGAATTTCAGCATTTCTTTGGTTAAAAACTGATAATCTTGCCACAAGGCTTGCGCCGTCTTCTCCACCATTACTTGCCAACTGCTCGTGCTACTTGAGTTTGTTTCATGGCCTCTACCCAGGCATCCCTTAACTCCTGTAGAACCTCTTTAGCTTGTTGCAACAGTGTAACATCTTTCTTAATGTTCCCTTGAATCAGGCAATGTTCCGTATATTCATAAAGCTGTGCCCAGGTTTTCGATAACTCATAGCTCATATCTAACGTGAGTACAAATTCACGTACAATGTCCTGCACCCGTATATTCGCGTTGTGGGATTTTGGTATATCCCCCTGTTCCATCGCCAAAATACTTTCAGTCAAAAATCTTAAAGCTCCATTATAGAGCAATAACGTTAATTGTTCCGGCGAGGACGTCATGATCTGTTGATTCTTATAGGCATTTGCCATTTGCGGATTCACCATACTAAACCCTCCCAATGATCTTTTGTCCTGTGTACCCCGCCACTACGAAGTGCTCCCAACCGATGATAACCAACTGCTCTGGGAGTTTAATTGTTGCAATGCGACTTCCATTGCATTGAACTGCTTATAATAGGCAGCTTGCATAATATCAAATCTGTCCGCTGCATTGTATATCATCGCAGTGTAGTCCTCAATTTTCTTAGCATAATTGCTTTGCGTATCGTATTGGGTATTAGATGTGGTGCCAGCTATTTGATTCAATTGATCCATAGTAGTCTTGATACTATCATACAATCGCCCCGCGATCCCTTGGCTGCTGGTATCGATAGTGCCGTCCGTTTTCTCTCCACTAGCACCAAACAACTTATACAGTACATCAGGATCTGCACTTAACGCTTTCCGTAATTTATTAGTATCTAAGTATAGCTTTCCATTTTCGGAATAGTTGCCAGTAGTAATACCGATTGAGGCCGCACTATTATAAGCGATAGATTTTCCAGTACTCGGATCATAGGTGGCATTAATGCCGGAAACAGGGCTAGAGAATGAATTCCGCATGCTGTTCACAAGGCTTGCCAAGGTCCGGTCATTATGGAGCAAGCCACTCTTTGCCTTAGCCTCCCAGGCTGTAATATCCGATTCCTTCATAGCCGACTTTTGGGCATCTGTAAGAGGCAAATAATCTTTATAACGTGTTTCATTCACCTTATTATTAAGCTCAGCTAGGATTTTGTTATACGAATCAACTAAAGATTGGATACTGGCAACTGCAGCATCCGTATCATTGATTACGCTTACGCTGATTGCCGTTCCTGAAGCCAGCTTAGCGGCTATATCGACTCCTGTCGCATCAGGCGTTACACCCGTCAGACTATATGTCACACCGGAGATCGTGAAAGTATTGCTTGCTTGGCTCAAAGAAACCCCGTCAAGCTTAAATTCGGCATTTAAGCCTTTTACTGGGGTACTTGAATAGATTCCAGAACCTGCAGAAGTCTCAGTAGTTCCCCCAGATAGCTTTAACTCTCCCCCTAAAAAATTCAATCCATTCTGATCACTACCATCAAAGTTAATTTCCGAAGATGTTCCAGTATTGGTGGTGGTTAGGAAAAATCGATCTAAGATACCATCATAACTAGCCTTCACATTAACGCCAGCTTTATTAAACTTACTCACAACATCATTAATAGTGTCGGTTAGAGGATCAATTGAAATCGGCTGGCTTACAGCTGAACCATTTTTAATATTTATAATAAATGGATCAGTCGTTGACATACCAAGTTGTGTAGCAAGCGTACCCATCGTCGGTGGTATCGTACTAGAAATAGACGCCGTACTCGTTAGATTCACGCCACTAGCTAACTGTGCAACTACTAAGGAATGATTCACAGCTGCTGCCTCTGCATTAGCTGTCACGGTTGCTACCGAAGTATTACTGGAAGTGACCTTATTTGGGCTTAAAGTCCCCTGAAGTTTATAATTAAACAACGTATCACGGAATTTGCTGATATCATCATACACTGTATTGTAAGCAGTCTTTTGCCATTGCGCTACCGTTTTCTTTTGTAACAAAGCATCACTTTTTGCTTGCTGACCAGCCATTAACTTTGTTACGAGAGCGTCAATGTCCATGCCCGAACCAGACAGACCATAAGTTCCTCCTACCGAACTAACTGACATGTTTAAAACCTCCTATCGAAAAACTAATAGCTATATTTTTTTATCCAAGAGTATCCCAACATAATCCCGAATTGCAGCCATTGTATCAAGAAATTCACTAGATGGAAATTCTTTCAGTACTTTATTATTAGTTTGGTCAACTACTTGAACCATCAGTTGGTTCGATTTTTCATGAACCTTAAAATGAATTGTTGCATCCATTGCTTGTACAAACCGATTCATGGCTTCCGTCATCTGGGTTAGATCTTTTAGATTTACCGGCTTGTTCTTGGCCTTGTCGTCAGTTGAAGCAGTCAGCAATTTATTCCCAATGTCACCTGACTCCTTCGTTGGAACACCGACAATAGATTGAGTAGGGGGATTTGTCTGCGCTACAATTGCTGAACTACCAAAATCTACAGATGTTTTTACTATGCTAATATCCAAATTAAACACCTCTGAATTCAATCATCTAGTAAATGTATCGTAATAAGTGTTTAAAATCTTTAGTCTTAATATAAAAACTATCTCAATAAAAGCCAGAACTTTCCCTAACCTTCAAACAAAGATGTTATAAGTTATATTTATTCTCCTTGATTTCATAGTTCGAAATATAAATCTTATTTTCTTCTACATCATTCAGAACCGTTGCTCCTGCCGCAATTATACAATTATCTCCTATTGATACTCCTTCTAAAATCGTAGACCCTGCACCAATATAACAATTTTCTCCTATTTTTACACCACCAGACACGCAGACAGAATTAGAGATCATGCTATAGTTCTTAACAATTACATCATGAGAAATTACACAATTATGATATATGAATACATGGTCTCCTATTATCGAATTTACAGATATGATGGTCTGCGGAAAGACAACAACTCCTTGTCCTAAAGTTGCAGTTTTATATATTTTAGCATCTAATGATATTAAATTTATAAAACTATTCAGTTCCATTTCTTCCAACTTTCTCCTGCGCAGTTTCATAGATCGATAGCTACCTAATCCTGAAATAAACTTTACTTCCTCATCAAAATTGCTCATTTCTTCTAATTTACCTAATATCTCCTTACAGTGTTTAACATCATCTAAAAAGCCAATCACAGTGTATTGCTCTGAAGCAATCTCCCCTATCTCTCTACCGGTCCCACCATAGGTTAGAATTACAACTTTATCTTTCATCATTTCACCTTTATTGCAAAGATAGAATATCTAAAGTGTTCCTTGAAACAAAATCTACCATTTTAATATCTAATCCTTGATATAGAGGTAGCGCTAACCCAAACTTATATAACCGCTCAGAATTATTACCTATGGCTTTTTCACAATCAACACTGTATTTTCGAGCATAGTATGAAAGCATATGTAGTGCATGAGCACCTATATTCGTTTCAATTCCTCTTTCCCGAAGAATTGATATTATTCGATCACGGTCACATGAATCAGCTAACCTAATCATGAAAGTTTGCCACGCATGTCCATTTACCTCTTCAGGCAACTGGACTTTATCAGAAATAAGAATATTTCTATATATTTTTTGTATTTTTTTTCGTTCAGTTAGCCAATTATCAAATTTCAATAATTGAACCCTACCCAAGGCGGCTTGAATATTGGTCATCCGGTAATTAAATCCAGGCAAAATAAAGTCCAAACCTTTTTCAGTACGCTGAATGCCATGATTACGCCATACACGTAATTTAGCGGATAATTCAGTATCATTAGTAGCAATGGCGCCACCTTCTCCAGTGGTAATTGCTTTACGCGGATGGAAAGAAAAGCAACCTACTCGTCCAAATGCGCCTACCTTCTGTCCATTTTGTATCGCACCTAATCCACAGGCAGCATCTTCTACTACGAGTAAATCGTATTCCTTAGCGATCTGCATAATCGCCGTTATATCTACCGGACACCCAAATTCGTGGACAGGCATAATCGCACGAATTGTTTCAGGCCCATGCCATTCTGCAATTGCTCGTCGTATATTATCTGGTGCAATATTGTAAGTAAATAAATCTACATCTACGAAGATAGGTCGTGCACCAACTAATTCTACTACATTAACAGTAGCTGGAAAGGTAAAATCCGGCACAAGTACCGCATCACCTGGACCTACTCCCAAAGACAGCAAAGCCAAATGCAAAGCCGCCGTACCTGAGGATACCACGACCACTTCTTTGCATCCAATATATTCAGCCAATTCCCGCTCAAAAAGTTCACATTCTTCCCCATGAACTAATTGCCCGCTCCGCAATACCCGCTCCACGGCGGCACATTCTTCATCAGCAATACTTGGCACTGATAAGCGGATCATGGTGTCACCTTCGCTTTAAATATTTCTGGTAATTCCGGCATCTCATCCATATGTTTACGATACCAATCTGCCGTCCGAACAATCCCTTCATCCAAGTCTACTTTTGCTTGATAGCCAAGTAATTCCCTTGATTTTTGTACACTTGGAATTCTTAATTCGATGTCTGCAGATAGCGCTTCGCGAAATACTATTTTTGACTTTGAGTCCAATACTCGACAAACAGCTTGTGCTAGACCATAAATTGTCGTTATTGCTCTAGCGTTTCCAATATTGAATGATTCACCAACCGCATTCTTATGTGTTAATGCTAACATAGTTCCATCAATCATATCGTCAACATAACACCATGCACGAATTTGATTTCCGTCACCAAAAATATAAATATCCTCATTTTTTAGCGCTTTGCGTATAAATATTTGTATGGCCCCTTCACCGAGCTGGCCCGGTCCATATATATTAAATGGCCTAACAGTTACAGTTGGCAAACCATACTGGCGATAATATGCATGAGTTAAATGTTCGCCTGCCAGCTTGCTGACTGCGTATGTCCAACGAGCTTCACCCACCGCCCCAGTTACCGTCTGACTCCCCTCGTCCACTTTAAAAGCATGAGAGCCAAAAACTTCCGACGTCGAAAAATCTATAAACCGTTCAACCGTTCCAGCATTACAGGCTGCTTCCAAAACATTGGCGGTTCCAAGCATATTCACCCGCATTGTATTTACAGGGTTTTTCAATGTATTATCAATACCAGCAATCGCTGCCGCATGAATAACGAGCTGTGAACCCTGAATAACACTTTCGAGCATCCGATAGTCTAAAATATCCCCTCTAACTAATCGGAGATTTTTGTGTGTCGCATATAGTTTCCCCTGAAGAGAGTCTCGGTCAAAATTATCATATACCACAATTTCATTATCATCGATAAGTCTACCAATTAAAGTAGAACCAATAAAGCCCGCACCACCGGTAATAAATATGCGCTTATTTTTTATCATTTCGTCTACCCACTTCCTAATCTCCGATCTCGAATACAGCACCTATAATCCTTTGTAAATAGAAACCAATTTTTCCGCCACAACATTGGCATCATGGTACTGTTCCGCATACACCCGTCCTCTTAGCCCCAAGTCAGGTAGCATGTCTTGATTGTTTAGGACGTTTCTTAACACATCCGTAATTGTATCCGGATTAGCGATAAGCAATGGCAATTCCCCAGGATATTTATCCTTCATATATTCGCTAATCCAACAAACGACAGGTTTACCCATGGCCATTGCTTCAACAGCCAGTAGCCCATATGAACCAATCAGAATCTGATCAATAATTAAGTCAGCCTGTTGGTAAGTGGCTTTGGCTTGATTATGGCTCATTCCCTGAATTAGTTGGAAGTCAAAATCATACTCTTGGCGTAACGTATCAATAGCTCGTAAAATATATTCCGTTCCTTTAACTTCCGGACTTGTCGGCGCATGCACAAATAGCGGACGGGGATTTGGTTGGGTTGGCTTTGGATAGTAGCTACTCAAATCTATCGCCTGCCGCAAGATATGGACCCTGGGAAAATAATCCTTAACATAAAGATACAATTCGTGATCACCGACAATACAGTCCTGAATATGGATAGCCGTCTTTTTTATATCATTCACCATTTTTAATTCATCTGTATTTTTTACGCATATATACGGATTATGCTTACGTGCTACAGAAAGACGCCGCACATCTGATCCCCAATAATGCATGACTCTCTTTTTGCTTAATGGCTCCAATAACGACAGATCAGAATGATCAAATGTTAATGTTGTACCGAAATGAAAATGGAAAATATCATAATTACTGAGCATATCGGCTGCAAATGCCTTCGCTTTCAGATTAGCTTCTTCTTGTGTTCGACAGTCGCTAAATGATATGTCTTGCGCGGAATCATAGCCGAGATAGCTGTTGTAATAATTAACCGCCTGGGCCGAAATTCCCTTTCTTTTCAATGCAGCCGTCAACGTATTCATCTGATTGGCTATTTCCATTGTTCCTTGTAAAACCTTAAACCCTGTCGTCGGTAACCTTGAACTAGCCAAAACATCTGTTGCCATAGTATTCCCCAACATGTATAGCAAAGCATATGCACGAACTGCCTCCGCAGGGTTGTTGTCAATTGCCGATGCCATAAACAATAAATTTTGCAGCAAATCCTGATGATACGGATCTATCTCCAAGCCTTGCCGTATGGATAACATGGCATCACAGGCATTCCCTTTAGACAGATGCAGTCCCGCCTGCAGGGAGTACCCTTCCACATCGTCAGGAAAAAACTCGCAGTATTGGCGTAAGCTTTCCTCAGCTTCGGTGATTAAACCATGTTCTAGTAACCAGGCAATATCATTAGAAATTTCTTTTTTTTGCATTTTATTGCCTCTATTCGTATCGATTAATGACGATATTAATTGATTGTCTCATGCCTTTTTTTGATAATTAACGTTTTATATGCAAACAACCTGACGTCTCCGCCAATGATGGTTTCACACTCATTAACCATATTAAGTGCTTCCTCTAATTGCCCGGCGGTGATAAGGCTCTCCACATTTGCCAGCAGTTGTTTAGTCAACTGCTCCATCTCACCATCATCTTCCTTGTCTGATAGGGATCCAAGGATAATTTCAACACCTCTGCTCATATCCGGATAAACTTCCAAAGCCTTCCTTAAATATTGAACACTCTTACTACCATCGGATTTAGATCGTTCTGCAAGCATCATATAGAGCAAATATATTTCTTCCACATTTTTTAGATCAAAAACAAGCTCTTTGGCAAATACAATTTCATTATAGAGAGTTTGCAGATATATTGATCCGCTATAAAGATAAACAGCAAATACCTGCCTATACTCTTGTTCATCTAGTGCACCTGAAAACAACAAATATTTAGCAATATTCTTCGCCAATCGGGCTTTACTATATGTCACTGCGCCAGTCAACTCGATGGAAAATACGTATTGACGACTGCGGTTTAGGAACTCCTGCCGGTGGCAGTCCTCCAAATGTTTCATAAAATTCAGGATAGTCTGTTCAGTTAGAAGCTGTCCGCCGATCTCGCATAATAAATCATCTTGCATTAATGCAAAGAGCGTAAGGGAAAAATAGGGTTGCATTTGGTTTGGATCTTTGCGGAAAATTTCCTTTGCCAAATCCGCGACCGTACTTCTTCCCAACCTCACACGGTTCAGAGTACCGTAAAGGTCAGGTAGTTCGGCGAACATACTACTGTACGCATCCCGAACCTCTATTGATGCACCCTGCCACCTAGTTTCAGCATCTTCCACTACAGCTGCCGTCAACTCATCTCCAGCCTTGATCACTGATTGGTAAAATTGATAGTTCTCCGCAAAGCTACCTAGAGCATAATCCAATTGAACAATCATTTTATATACACTACCGCGAAACTCTTCGTTTTTCATCTCCGAATTCATCAGTATAGCAGTATGTTTTTTAGCACGTTCCAGTTCGCCTACTTTGATAGACATCGTTGCCATGTTGAAATGGGCTTCTATTGTATTATTTAATGTGTAATGGCTAATAGATATATCATACCGGATTTTCAATTGTGCAAAATTCTCTACCAGCAGTAAATAGCGATCATAATATTGATACGACTTTTCAAACTCTTCTCGAAGTGCATAGGTCTGCGCAAGGAAGAAAATTACATCCACATACTCAGGTTGCATTTCCAGAGTCTTAAGAGCGATGGTTACCACTTCTTCATCATAATATCCAGCAGCAACATAAAATTGAACCACTGCCCCTAAAATATAGATGTTCTGCTTCAACAATGCTTCATCCCTATTAATGAGATGGTATGCCTTTAAGATTTCGTGCAGTGCCTGCTTGTTATCTCCGTACATAGAATAGGTTACCGCCAACTGATAGCGATAATAGAAATTTTCCGGATCCTTTTCCAATTCCTTTTTGAGCAACAGGCTGGTTCGCTGAAATTTTTTATTCATCAGTTCCGAGTCAGTTGTCATATAGCCATAGTGCAACAAACTGGCCTCAGTAGGCAATAATTGTCCTTTCACATGGGGCTGGTTGTGGATGACTCCGGAATAACAGAAATCTGCTGCCCGTCGGAAAACACGAGCCGACATTAAAGGGAGCCGTTCATTTTTACGGCCAGTAATATTTATAACTGTCATTAAGGCCCCACCCACACTTTTGCCATGTTTAGCCTTAACAAATTCAACGATTCCTTTATAGTTTTCCAATTCCTCATCTGCATCAATAATCAGAACCCATTCCCCGGTGGCATAGCCAATAGTCGTATTACGCATGGCAGCAAAATCATTATTCCAAGGATGAAAAAATAGCTTATCGGTATATTCCTTGACGATTTCCACACTGTTGTCTGTGGAGCCTGTGTCAACAATTATAAGTTCAGATGACACTTCTTTCATTAAAGGTTTTAGACTCTCCAGACAACGCCGCAGGTTTATCTCTTCATTCTTTATCATCATACATATACTCAAAGTGAGCTTCCTCAAAATAATCATCCTTTTTTTGTAAATTACTTTATTTCTATCTCAAACTGAAACTTTGTTCTCAGGAATTTGCAATATTTAAGTAATGATATTATATATTGTTTCGGTCTTGTCAATCCGCTCACAAGCTGATACTTACAGTTATATCAAATAATATGTTAAAGCCGGAGCCAGAAACATGCGTTTCTGCCCCCGGCATGCAGTTATAAAGTTAAGTTCTTATCTTAGAAGTTGCAAAACGCCTTGCGGTTGTTGGTTGGCTTGGGCTAGCATAGCAGTAGCTGCCTGGCTAAGAATATTGTTCTTTTGGAAGCTCATCATTTCTTTGGCCATATCTACGTCACGAACTCGGGATTCGGCAGCAGTCAGATTTTCACTAGCTGAGCCTAAATTGTTAATGGTGTGTTCCAGACGGTTCTGGATAGCACCCAAAGAACTCCGTTGGCTAGATACTTTCGCAGTAGCGACATCAACTGTAGCAATAGCTGTTTGGGCTCCAAATTTTGTGGAAATGTCAATAGAACCTACACCCAGAGCAGTTGCGCGCATATCGGACATTGAGATAAAGGCAGTCTGTCCGGCATTAGCACCGATTTGGGTCATAACCGAAGCTCCCAGAGTATTCGATGCAGCTTGGAATTTGTTGAATACCATAGTAATGCTTTCGCCTACTTTCATGGTATTCAGTGTACCGTTGGTAACATCGGCAGTTGCAGTCGAAGCACCAGCAATACCAGAATTCAGGGTGATTACGATGGATGAAGTAAGAGTTAATGAAGTAGAGGCAGAACCACTAGGGCCAATAATCTGGAAATCACTGGCTGCAAAACCAGCACCAGCTTGGGATACCTTTACAATCATATAGGCGCCATCACTGGCCGCATTCCTGGTCAATGTAGCAGCCACAGCCGCGGAAAATGAAACAGTCGTACTACTGTTATTGTTGATCGAAGCACCACCCAATACTGCGGCAGCGACACCTTTGGCCGAACCATCCAGCAATTTCTTGGTGTTAAATTCAGTGGTATTGCCAATACGATCGAGTTCTGTCTGAAGCTGTTTAACCTCACCCTGGAGCTGTGTGCGGTCATCAGTGGTATTGGTATCATTGGAAGATTGGACAGCCAGCTCGCGCATCCGTTGGAGGATGCTGTGACTTTCGCTCAATGCACCTTCTGCTGTTTGAATCAATGAGATACTGTCTTGAGCATTCCGGGTACCTTGGTCTAAACCGCGGATTTGACCACGCATTTTTTCCGAAATTGCCAGACCTGCAGCATCGTCACCAGCACGGTTGATACGGAGACCTGAGGACAATTTCTCCAGAGATTTTGCGGAAGCAGCATTGTTAGCAGACAATTTGTTATAGGTGTTCAGCGACGCGATGTTGTGATTAATAATCATTATATATTCCTCCTTGATTTTGATGCCAGGCATCCTTGCCCGTGCATTTCCTATTGCTTGCTGTAGAATACTTAAACCCTCCGGCCGGTTGGGAAAAGGTTTCTACTACATTGCTTACTAGATATATCGCTAGTTTTTGATTTTTACCTTAGGGCTAATACCGGTCATAAATAACCATTTATACATTCATTAGTCGACCATTCTTCTAATTCCTCCTGTTTTCGTCTCCTTTTCCAAAACCAACGAGATAAGACAGCGAAAGAACGCGAATAGTAGATAACTTTCATAATCGTGGGAGCTTCCTTCGGTCAATCCCTAAGGGTACAACCCCAACGCATTAGAAGACAATTCAAATAATTAAAGCATCCCAGAAAAGCCAAGTCTTAGCCATTCAAGGATGCTTGTGTATGGTCCACCAAAGGAAGCTGTTAATCCTTACCTAAGGGGATGTGTGAAAACTTAGTCCCAAAATTCTAAGTGGTTACAACAAAGCACAAGTGGGAATGTGAAAACAACACCAACAAGTTCTAGGACAGCCCCAATACTTTTAGCACATCTAACTCCGAAAGATCATTGGAAACAGCTGCTTGTTTATTCTCTGCTGCGATGGCATCGAAAATTTCACCACGATAGATCTTGATTTCCTTAGGTGCCTCAATGGTCATACGGATGTTATCCCCTTTTATACTCACGACCGTCACTACAATGTTGTCACCGATAACGATTCGCTCGCCAACTTTGCGGGTAAGGGCTAACATATTACGTTCCCCCTTTGACAGCTTCATTTGGCAAGCCGTCTGGAAATAGTTGATGCCGGATAGAATATTCCGGTTTGTCTAAGATGACCTGCCTACCTGTATGATTGAGTCCATTCATCACTAAGGGTGCCAACAAGTTCACTGTCATATCCGCCAGTTTCCCTTTCACCGTAGCAATCAAAAACACCTGTGGCGGAT
>NZ_JYNH01000026.1 GCF_000960765.1 Desulfosporosinus sp. I2
CCACACCCTATTCTCATTCCTATGCCGATTATACAACCAAAAGTCCTTTGAATTCTCCTGTTCAATAGATCCCCACTTCTGCAACAGCTTCTGCTATCCAACTTACGCCTTCTGGTCTCTGTTCTATGTTCTATGTTATGTCCTTAACCACTGGCTTCTGATCCCTGGTCTTTGTAATACCTTCTGACCTCTGTTACGCCTTCTGACCTCTGGCTTCTGCCTTCCGATCGCTGGTAAGCTTTGTCTCCCTTCGAAACGCCATCCAGATCAAGATCAAGGACATTAACAAAATGACCATAAAATATGAAGCCACTAAGGCATTCGCCAAGTGACCATCCACCTTCTGTAATTTATACAAGTAGATCTGAATGGTCTCATAGTTATCTCCCACTAACAGATTAGCTAGGACAAATTCTCCAAACAAGACGGACACTGAAATCAACGCCGCAGAAATAACTCCCCTCAGTACATTAGGAAAGATTATCTTAACAAACGTCTCCAACTTGCCACACCCCAACATTAGCGCAGCTTCAGTCAGGGCTTTGACGTTGATTGTCCGGAAGCTGTTTTTCGTAGCCTGATACATGAACGGCAAAATTAAGACAAAATAGGAACCAATTAGGATCCAAGGAGTATTCGTGATTCGTATTGGACCTCTGGAATACATCTGAATCATCCCGATGGCTAGAATAACTCCAGGCATCGCAAACGGTAAAATTGACAATAGTTCAAAGAGTTTCTCTAAACGCGGGTAATAAACGATCGCTAAGTACATCGACGGAATAATGATCAGAATTGACAGGATAATAGTTGCAAAGCTCACATTGACGGTCCTCAATAAGGCTTGCATGAACTCTGGACTGCTGAATAGTTGTTGATAATAGGATAGAGTATACCCTTCAGGCAAGATGGTTGTACTCCACCTTGTCGCAACTGAGAATAGAAGGGTAGCCACGATCGGGAAAAATAGATAGGCGAAGATAATCACCAGAACCAGTTTAGAAACAATCCCTCGTTTCATTGTCCCACCCCTCCGCCGTTTTTCTTAAGCCTCTCATTAATAATAATGGACGCTACCAAAAAGCCAGCCATAATGACTGCTAAGGCACTTGCCAAAGAAGGATCCGGGAAAATATCCCCTGTGACTAGGTTAGCGATTGTTATTGAAACAAGGCTGTTGTTCGAGCTTGTCAAGGCGTAAGCTGTGGCATAAGCTCCTAGGGAATTGGCAAAAAGCAGCGTAAAACTGCCCAACATGGAAGGTAACAAGATAGGTATCCCAATCTTACGCCAGAAATGAAAACGGCTGGCCCCTAAAATTCGAGCCGCTTCTTGAATATCCTGCCTAAGGGCATAGACTGCAGGATACATCAGCATAAAGGCCAAAGGTACGCTAAAATAAATATAAACTAGGACGATCCCCGTCCAGCTGAACAGGTTAAAACCCATGCCATACAGGTCCAGCCCCATTTTTTCCTTCATTAAGACCGTTACAAGGCCATTGACTCCCAAGAGAACGATATAGGCAAAGGCCAAAGGCACTCCAGAAAAATTCGAGGTCATATTAACCAACGTCAAAAGTTTTTCTCGCCAGGCTTCTCCTATTGAACGCAAAGATAGTGCGCCAATTGTACCAATGACCAAGCCGATAACTCCTACGGCCACGGATACTAATAAACTGTTTTTCAAGGAAACCACGTAATATTTACTCTGAAAAACTTGGGCATAGCTTTGAAAACTAATTCCAGTCGAGGTATGTACACTGCTGTAAATAATATATCCCATAGGGAGGATTTCGAAGGCTAAAGCGAAGATAATCAAGGGAATAAGGGGAACCCAAAGGATTCCACCTCGCCGCAACTCTTGGCCGAGCCGTTTAACTAAGTTATTCTTCATTTTATAAGGCCTCCTCGCCGCAAACGACTTTGGAACAGTTTAAATACTGAGGAAAAGCCTGACTTGATAACAATCTGTATAAAGACCGATGTCCCGTCAGGCTTTTCCCTATAGTAAGGAGCAGAGAGAGTGAGTGAACATTATTGCGAGACTATTACATTATTTCTCCACAGATCGGGGATTGTTTTCATATTCTTTTCCCAAGCCGCGAAGTCCTTAATTGGTTTAGCTGATACATATTGTTCTTTCGGTACCATCGTTTTCGCGATATCCGCAGGAATTTGTACTTTGTCTCGAATTGGGCGAGCAAACCCTTTGGCTAAAAGAACTTGTCCTTCGTCACTTAAGAGGTAATCTTGGAAAGCTTTAGCCGCATTGGGATGTGGCGCGTATTTATTAATGATCGAGACATAAGCACTTGCTACAGTACCATCCGCAGGGATAACAACCTGGTAATTTTCTTTATCCGCCAAGCGAGAGCGATAACCAAGCGCGTTGAAATCCCAAAGGATCCCTACAGGAACTTCACCCTTTTGGAAGATGCTGAAAATATTATCACTGGGTTTGAGATTACCAGCTTTGGCTAACTTCGCGAAATAGTCAATCCCTGGCTTTAAGTTGTTTTCATCCCCACCGTTAGCAAACGCGGCTGCCAGAATTGCAGCTTGTGATTGGGCAGCTTTTAAAACATCCCCCGTGACAACGGCACCTTTATATTCTGGTTTAAGTAAATCAGCCCAGCTCTTGGGAACCTCTTTAACCAGCTTGGTGTTCACTAAGAAAGCAATTGTCCCAACGTATTCCCCTGTCCAAAGACCATCTTTATTCTTGGCCCAATCTGGAATTTCGCTCCAAGTCGGTCCCTTGTGTGCTTGGACGACATCGCGGGCTACAGCAACATTACCGAACGTAATGCCTACATCCCCAATATCAGCGACAGGGCTGCCTTTCTCAGCGTCGAACTTAGCAATTTCCTCGGCACTCGTCATATCTGTGTCAGAGTGAGTAACCTCATTTGACTTGGTGAAATTACCCCAAATCTCGCCTAGATTTGCCCAGGCATCTGGCATGCCATAGGAAACAACCTTTCCTTCTTTTTTCGCAGCGTCTTTTAGCGCTTGCCCGGTCAATTCACCGGCAGGCTTCGCCTCTTTAACCGGATCAGCTGCAGGTTTCGTTCCACACCCAGTCAAAAGGCTGCTCATTAAGAATGCGCCAATCATAACGCACGTAAGGGATTTCCTTGTCCTATTTAACATTGTCGTTCCTCCTCATAAACAATATTCTTGTGAAGTTCCTAAGTACATGACTTGTCCAATCTTTCACAGACCTAGTGAGAAAGCCTCTCACCTCCTCCGCAACGTTTGTTTACAATGTTATTTACGTATATCCATTCACTGTCCCTGAAGTCAAATCCCAGTATAGTTTTGTTCTCGGTCTAACCTCAGAGTCATGATGAAGGCCAACGAAAGGAAAACTGAGGAATCGATGCCTGCTCATCCGAAGTATAGTTACTTAATCCGGCACTTTTCTAAATAAAGCGCTCTGGGTAATTTGTGATCGCCATATCAGCACCGGAAATTGCAACACGTTCCATCTCCCAGGCCTCGTCCACTGTCCAAGTATGGATACCGATTCCCCGCAAATGACTTTCTCGTACTAATTCTGGGCTGACAAAGGCATAGTGGGGGTGCAAATGGCTTGCCCCTAAATTCTGAGCATAAAGCCAAGGCGAGATTAACCCGCAGTCATAAATTAAGCCAGTTTTCAGATGCGGATAATTTTCAATTACTTCTACTATTGTCTTATGTTCAAACGAAGAAATTATACTTTGGGAAGTCACTCGATACTTTTCTAATAAGCCCACCACTTGCCCGACAATTCCCGGGTATTCGATCAAGCCCGTTTTAATCTCAACATTAAGGATCAGTGGCCTTCCTTTCAGCATTTCCAGCAGTTCCGCTAAAGTCGGAATTGGTGCGTACATCCTAAATCCAACTCCAAAATTTAGTTTCTTAAGTTCCTTAAGCGTAAAGTCCTTAACCCAACCAATCCCATCACTGGTCCGATCGACACGTTCGTCATGACAGATGACGACTTCTCTGTCTCGTGACAATTGTACATCAAACTCAAAGCCATCCACCCCAAATTCAAGGCCCTTGGCAAAGGAAAGCAACGTATTTTCTGGAGATGTACCCGCAGCTCCCCGATGGCCCAAAATTTTCATACTATCTCTCCTCAACCTCTCTAACCTAATGGTTTGTAGATTTTCGTAATCTCTGAATAATCCCTCATTTTATCATAACACTAAACTCTTACTTTTGCTCATTTCAAAAAACCATTTAATGCCGCTGTTTCGCCCAAACGTTACACCTCCGTAATCTTAAACAATTCCCATGACTACCTTGGCAATATTTACTGTGTGCTCATCTACTTGATATAAGAGATTAATTAAGTCTAACGTAAAATAACGGAATTTCTCTTCAATCTTCAGATTGCTTTCTAGTCCGCTTTGCTGAGGGCCTTGAGCAAGAAAACCGAACTGCAAGTCTCTCTGTACACGAGCAGTCTCAGGATGTTCACGAATCACTTCTGCTGCCCTTTGGGAATCCCACTGAGTTAAGGCCTCCAGCACGGTCGCAAAATGACCCATTACCTGCTGATATAAATCATCGAGATGCTCCCAATTTTCAGCTGGAACCCTCAAATTCTCACGATGCAATTTGTTGGTTAATTGCACCATAGCCATAATTGCATCCCCAATATATTCAAATTCTTTGGCAATAAACTGAAGGTTCATGCTTTCTTCTGCTTGCTCATCTGTCAGTCCTTTCTGAGATAGGACCGCTAGAAAACGCATAGTGTGTCGATAATACCAATCCACACCCTCTTCAACCTCAGCCACCTTATCGGCCAAATCTTCACTACTCGATAAGAGAGCTTCTGGAACTTTTTGTAACATCTTCGTAAGGATGAACTTGCCCAAGGCACATATCTCTCCGTGAGCTTGTTTAAGGGCAACAGCCGGAACCTCCAAGGAAACTTCATCAATGACTTGGAACTTCAAGGGAGTATCTTTGCCGGCACGATCCGGAACCACACGTTTTAGTCCTTGGGCAATAATGTGGTTCAGGGGGAAAAATAAGATAACCATTAAAACCGCAAAGAGCAAATGGGCATTGGCGACCTGTCGTTGTACATTACCCGTTGTCCATTGGATAAGCTGTGCGAATTGTGCCAAAAATGGATACACTAGAACCGCTGCTACTACTTTATACCCTGTATTTGCTATCGCCGTTCGTTTAGCATCCGTCTTTTGCGCAGTTAAACTTGTAAGTAATGTGGTAACTGTACCTCCAATATGAGCTCCAAGAACCAACGGAACAATAGCTGAGAGACCCAATAAATGTTGCCCCGCCAGAGACATCATAATTGCGAAAACTGCCGTGCTACTCTGAATTACGGTGGTTAAGATAAGCCCCACGATGATCGCCAGAAAAGGCTGGCTTCCCAATTGAGAGAGAAAGATATAAACTTCAGGAATATTACGAAGGGGAGCCGTAGCGTTCGACATATTAGCCATCCCAACAAAGATTAATCCAAAGCCAATTAAAGAATGTCCTAAATGCTTCCACTGTTTCTTACCAGAAAAATAAAGAATGACACCCATAAATATGGCCCCTAATGCCACATCCAGAATTTGAAAAGCGATGAGTTGAATGGAGATCGACGTCCCCACTGCCGAGCCTAAAACAATGCCTAATGCCTGCCCAAGATTCATCATTCCTGCATTGACAAACTCTACAACCAAAACAGTTGTTGCAGCACTGCTTTGAAAAGCAACGGTGATGACCATCCCCAACAAAACAGCCATAAAGGGTTTCTTGGTAAGCGATTGGAGAATTTGTTTAAGACGATGTGCAGCAAACTTTTGCAGGGCATCTGACGTTGTTTGAACGCCATACATAAAGAGACCCAACCCGCCCAAAAACACTAAAACAGTCCCGACCACTTATCTGCATTCAACTCCTTTTGGCCCCAAAAAGTCTGGCAATGAAAAGTAGAAAAAAGCCGCAAACAAACCTGTTAAAAACAGATAAATTTGCGGCTTTCTCTATAACTCCAGCCTTAAATATCAACTTTTGAGTGATTAATTTATACCTATTATAGTTATGACTATAATATACGCATTTTCAGAATTAAGCAATTACTTTTTAGTCTGAACCACCAAATCCAGCAACTCCCTGAGAAGTCTCGAAACAGAGCGAAACCTTTACGAGCGTTCCCCGCCAAACTTGTCTTGACCTGCGACTTCTCGCTCTCCCCTAATACCTCTTCCTAACCGACGTCGCCGAAATCCCTAACTCATCCCGGTACTTGGCAACGGTACGCCTGGAAATCTCCATATCTCTGGCCTTTAGTAGGTCTGCCAATTTTTGATCCGAATAAGGGTTCTTGGGATTTTCCGTAGCAATAATATCTTTAAGAACCAGTTTGATGACATCGGTCGTTATCCCTGAGTCGTTTTGATTTCCTCGCCCCATACTATTGGCAAAGAAGAACTTGAACTCGAAAATCCCCTTAGGGGTTTGAACATATTTATGGGCAGTGGCTCGGCTGACGGTGGATTCATGAACTCCGATTTCTTCCGCAATATCTCTTAATGTGAGTGGTCTGAGATGGCGTATCCCGTGGCGGAGAAATTCAGTTTGCCACTTTACAATGGCATTAGCTACTTTATAAAGGGTGAGACGCCGTTGTTCAATACTACGAATCAGCCAAGCTGCTGCGTTCAACTTCTGCTCGACAAATTTACGGGTTTCTGTTCCCTCGTCTTGACCTAACGCATCGCGGTACACTTTGTTGATTCCTAGGCGGGGTACCGTAATATCGTTAACCAGGATTATAAACTCCCCTTGAATCTCTTCAATCACCACATCGGGGACGACATAGCGCACTTCTCCCGGGCTGGAAAATCTCAGGCCTGGTTTAGGGTCTAACTTTCGCACCATATCTGCCAGTTCCTGAACCCGATTTAAGGAGATTTTAAGCATATGAGCAATTCTTTGTAAACGTCCGGCTGCCAAGTCCTCTAGATACTTCAAAAACTCTGTTAATTCTGGTGGATTATCTGGAAGGAGAGGCAATTGTAAGCGAAGACATTCCTCTAAATTCCGAGCCCCTACTCCCAATGGATCAAGAGTCTGAACTAGTGACAAGGCTTCTTCGGCCGTTTCAAGCGAGACCTTCATTTCATCGGCAATCTCTTTTGTGGATAGTGCGAGATATCCATTATCATTTAAATTCCCCACTATATATTCTGCCACGGATAAAGAAGCCGTGGCCTTTTGAACATGAAGTTGTTCCAGTAAATAGTCTAGAAGCGTAGGTGCTGCGGCAGTAAACGGGTCAAATCGTTGATTGTCCTCCAGCGTCACACGTTCCTGGCGCACACGATTTTCATCCTGGTCCTGAAAATACTCTTGCCAATCCACTTCCCATTTTTCATCGGGAGCCTTCTCTTCCACCACAGGAGGCTCTACTTCTCCCTTGGTTTCTGGATTTTCCTCAAGATTTTCTAGTAAAGGATTTTCTAAGAGCTGCTCCTCAACATACGTGGATAGGTCAAGTGCGGACAGCTGTAAAATTGTAATTGCTTGGCGTAATTCCGGAGTCATAATTAGTTTCTGAGTTTGCTCTAGATTCAAACCATACCCTAACCGCACCTTTTTCCCCCCATATCTCCAAATTTTAGGTTCCTGTCATGGTTTTTACTTTAAAGTTCCCATCTTTGGCCCCGCATACGCTCAGCAAACTCATCTATTTTTCGCATGCGATGATTAACGCCGGATTTCCCGACCTTTGGACGGAGCATTTCTCCAAGCTCTTTTAAACTGGCGTCTGGGTATTGAAGCCTAAGCTCCGCCATGTTCCGCAAAGTGTCTGGCAAAGCCTGCAGACCCGTTTTCTCCTGAATATATTGAATATTCTCCAATTGGCGCACTGCAGCATCCACAATTTTATCGAGATTCGCGGTCTCACAATTTACTAAGCGATTGACCTGATTACGAACATCTTTGAGTACACGAGCATTCTCAAACTCTAAAAGAGCATGATGTGCGCCCATAAACCCGAGAAAATCTACGATATGTTCACTTTCTTTGAGATATATTACATACCAATGCTTGCGCATGCTAACTTTAGCGCCTAATTTAAAACGATTGATCAATTGGCATAATGCTTTAGCATGTTCGGGGTCATTGCTAACAATTTCGAGGTGATATGTACCTTCAGGATTATTCATCGACCCCCCAGCCAAAAAGGCGCCTCTTAAATACGCTTTTTGGTCACAACGCTTTTTGATAAGATTGGGGGCGATGCCGGGATAGATTTGCCCCTCTTCGTCTACCAAACCGATGTTTTTTAGATCTTCTAATCCACGAAGGTAGATTTTAACTAAGTAGGAGTTATTCTTACGTAATCTAAGTTTACGTCGAACCACGATTTCCAGCGGGCGCTTAAGCACATCCTTTGCAAGACGATAAATCTTGCGAGCCACTGGAGCACTTTCTGTCATAACATTTAAGGTATACTGCTGGTTGGTACTGATTTGGAGTGTGCCGTCCATCCGGATTAGAGCCGCCAGTTCAGATAACTCACAACAAGCTTTTTGATTGCTCAAACGAGCTAATTCTTCTTTTGTAATCGCACTAAAAGACAATTCCCCACCCCCTTCTCGTGGTTCGAGGTTCGAAGTTCGTGGTTCGAATAACTCAAATCGTACTCCGTACCTCACGCTTCGCGTTTAATCTTAGCGGAGCTTCTGAGTGAGCAGATAAGCATCGACTAAGGCAATGCGCTCTCCCATGGGTTTCAAACGGAAAAGCAAGCGTATAAGTTCTTTTGCCAACCGATCCGAATCGTGGCGCACAACATTTCCCTCTTGCACTAAATTTGCCTCAAAATACTTGGCACCCAATTGCTGAACGACCTTAGGATCCGCAATCACCGGAACGGCTTCTTCCACGATGTAGCGCTTGAGAAGTGTATCCGTAATCTCTCCCTTAGTAGCCAGTACCGCATCGACGAAGCCCGCTCCGCAGTGGTCCAGAATCGCTCTAAGGTGATCAGACACTCGATAACCGTCCGTCTCACCTTTTTCTGTCATGACATTACATACATAGACACAAGGGGCGTTCACTTCTCGAATTTTATCTCTAAGACCTTTGACGAGTAAATTCGGCAGAACGCTTGTATAAAGGCTACCCGGACCTAAAACAATAAGATCAGCTTCCTCAAGTGCCCGCATAGCATCTGGTAATGGTTTGCAATCACTCGGTTCAAGGTAAACTTTATTGATTTTTCCCTCGGTCAACCGAATTGAAGTCTCTCCTGTTACTCGAGTCCCATCCTCTAAATCTGCCATAAGTACCACTTGGTCTAACGTCGAGGGGAATACCTTACCACGTAGAGCAAACACTTTGCTAACCTGTTCAATCCCTTTCTGAAAATCTCCAAAGGTATCAGTTAGCCCTGCCAAAAGCAGGTTACCCAAGCTATGCCCTTTAAGCTCACCGCTATCAAAACGGTAAGAGAAGAGAGTGTCCATAATATCTTCAGTATCAGCCAAGGCCACCAGACAACTGCGTACATCTCCGGGGGGTTGGATACCCATTTCATCCCGTAATTTCCCTGAGCTACCACCATCATCCGAAACAGTGACAATCGCTGTCAGATTACATGTATAGTGCTTAAGTCCGCTCAGAAGGGCTGAGAGCCCAGTCCCACCACCTACTACGACAATCTTTGGTCCTCTCTTTAAATAATGACGAGCATATATTACATCTACAATTCTTCCTTCGTTTTCAGGAAGCACCGACGAAATAATAGAGTAAAGCATTCGTTTAAAACCTATAATAATTAAGAGGATCCCAAAAAGACTGACAACAACACCCGTTGGTACGGCTATATGCCTAGTGCTACCCGTTATACGATATATGACTTCACGGAACTGTAACTCAGCATAGCCAATGGCTACCCCATCATTCATAACAGAAAACCCTGTTGCGAAAAGGAAAATTCCAAGAACTGCCAGCATAAACCAACGTTTTACCCTTAAATTAGGGTAGAGCCATTTTAAAAATCTTGAAAACCTCTCACGATTTTCAGTTTTCATCGCGCCGTTCCACCCTTTTGATTTATTGTGGCGTCCCGATGTTTAACGGTGATGGCGTAATTCCGCTCCCTAAGAAATTGCCCCACTCTATCCGCAATAGCTACCGAGCGATGTTGTCCTCCTGTACAGCCAATTCCAATTACTAAGTGGGTTTTACCCTCTTTGATATAGTTAGGGAGGATATATTCAAGCAGGGCCAAGTATTTTTCCATAAATTCTTGGGCCATTTGATTGCCAAAGACATAGTCTCTCACTAACGCGTGCTCACCAGTCAGGGAACGTAACGTTTCAACATAATAGGGATTCGGAAGAAAGCGTACATCCATAACCAGGTCCGCGTCCATCGGGATGCCATACTTAAAACCAAAGGATATCACAGAGACAGCCATTTGATCGAGCCCCTGAGACTTACAAAAAAGTTCTGCTACTTGAGTCCGAAGTTGCTGGGCACTTAAGCAAGACGTGTCGATTATATTGTCAGCCCGGATTCTCAGCTCCTCAAGCTGCTGTCGTTCGGCTTGAATTCCATCTAATACTCGTCCATGTGGAGACAAAGGATGACGCCGACGGGATTCTTTATAACGACGAATTAATGTTTCATCGGATGCATCGAGAAAGAGAACTTCGAGACGAAAGCCTTCCTTTTCAAGATTGGCTAAGGCCTCACTCAATGAGGAAAAGAATTCCCCTCCACGCAAATCACAAACAATCGCGGCTTTAGAAACTTTTCCTCGGGACTGGGCACAAAGCTCAGCAAATTTCACCAGAAACGTAGGGGGTAAATTATCAACACAGAAAAATCCTTGGTCTTCAAGACTTTGCATGGCCTGAGTCCTTCCCGCTCCTGATAACCCTGTGATGACAATGAGTTCCAATCCTTGTTTATTCACTAGTATCACCTCCTACTTTAGTCGATTATGGCAGTTCGCTTTTGGCTAAAATCTTTCCAGCCTGTTCTTGGGCACTGACCAGAGCCTCTAAAGGAGCTACGTTGCCAGTTAAGGCATTACTCCACGCCGAATCTTGTAGTGGAATCAGCTTCCATTCTAGAGCATCTCCGTCTAAGGCCCATGCCTTGCTAAAGGCCAACTTCGCCTGCGGAAAAACCCCTTTCTGTGCTTCTGGCCGTTGGTAGAACCCTGTATTGGCAGGAAGAAGACGTCCTGCTTCCTGCATTGCCCCTTCGACCTCTGGTGTGAGCAAAGCTTTTTCCACGATTTGAATTGCCGCCGTCATCGTTTCATTCGTTTTAATGGCCGAATTCGCGATCCCGAGGGTCGTTCCAAGCAGTGGCTGTCCCTGTCCATTGACTAAATCAGAAAGCAGAATACATCCCCATGGGACATTCAGTTGAGTCAACGATTTTGCAACACTTGCCCCTGCTAGCATATAAGGAGTTTGACCACTGGAAAACGCAGAAAGCGCTGCCGGATCAATCCGCAGAGCATTAGCACTCTTCCAGGTCAAAAGCTGTTGAAGAAATGCTACATTGCTAGGATCATCTAAGACTGGAACTCCTCCATTCATCAACCTTCCACCCTGACCATTCCACCATGCTGAAAGTGTGGCAGTATTTGAGGCAGCGACGGAAACCCCTCCTTTCGCGGAGAATAAGTCCGTCAAATTGACTGGAACCCCAACTGTATCTGTCCTGAAAAAAAGCAAAGGAACATCGGTTAACCAAGGAAGGCCATACCCCTTCCCACCAAATCGAAAACCTTGCGAAGCTGCAGGAAACCCCTCTTGATCCTGGTACGCAGCGGGTGCCAAGGCCCCCTTTTCATAGAGCTGATGGATAATCTCCCGAGAGGCAATGAATAGTTCCGGACCTTCTCCTCCCGCTTCTGCTTGATAGGAAGTGGCAACAAAATTTTGCTCTGGAACGTAGCTAAGTTTAATGATCACCTCAGGATGGGCCTGCGCAATCATTTGAGCTTGAGCTTGTAACGCCTGGGCTTCTGTTCCTTGCAAGGAATGCCAGACGTCCACCACGTCAGGCGCCGGCCCACCTGGTTGTCCTGTCTGAGGTGCCCTTGTACACCCCGCAACCAAAAGGGCTATAACCAATATACAAAACCAGCGCATGATCGTCTGGTATAAACTAGTTTGGGTTGTCATTGTACTGCACTCCATTCAACCTTTGTACTGGTAAGCCTTTACGTTCCCCTGTTGATAGTAGAAAAGATACCAGCATGGTCTTGAGGATTGACCGACATGCACTATATCAGTCGTGAAATAGGCGACTGCCGTGTTGCGGATCCACTGCCGCCGGTCCATTTGACCGAGCTCCGGAATTACTGTTTTCCAATAAGCATCTCTTCGAATCTCTTCCTGAATTATTCTCCAGGAATCTGCCGTATCTCCCCACTCCAGACTGTATTCTAGGTCAAGATAGTCGGGAATGAGGTTCGGACGTTCCCACAGATAGTAATCAAATCGTAGGGCATCTCGAATTTTAGACCAAGAAAGGCCTTCACAAGGATCTTTTTGAGTTTGGAATTTCTGAAGAAATTCCCAAAGTTTATCAAAGAGGGCTTTGCCCTGCCACTGACGCTTAAACCAACCACGTTGCTGCCAAAGTTCTGCAAACTCATGATAAAAGTCAAACGGTGTTGGGAATAGCTCAGTGATTTCGCGTAAGGCGTGTAAAAACTTCCCTGAATTATAATATTTATCGAGGACCTCTTCGATGCGATGTAATTGAAGTATTTCGCTATGTGACAAAACCGAGGTCTCTAAAATTGTATAAGGTGGATCTGGTGTAAATACGAGACCATAGCGCTCGCTTTGCTGACGTAGCCCAGATCCTTTAAGTACTTTTAAAAATCCTAGCTGAAGCATATCTGGCTTAACTGTGTAAACATCGTTAAACGAGGTTCGGAAGTTTGTCCAGTTTTCGAGGGGCAACCCAGCAATCAAATCAAGGTGAAGCGGAATCCCCATGGTTTGAATTTTGGGGATGAATTTGTTCCATTTTTCAAAGTTTTGAGGTCGTGATACAATCTCCAAAGTCGGTGGGTAGGTTGACTGTACGCCAATCTCTAATTGGAGCAATCCTGGCGGGTAGTTTCTAAAATAATCCAGCCATTCTTCATTTAATAGATCCCCTGCCATCTCACAGTGAACCCTTATTTTTAGGGCATCCGGGTGCTTCTCACTCTCTTCTCGTACAATGTCCAAAATGTGCATAGCATGATGTTGATGCGCATTAAACGTTCGATCTACAAACTTAATAATACGGGCGCCCTTTTCCAGCAAGTGCCGAAACATCCAGCGGAACCTCTCGGGTTCCAAAAATCGAACCCCCCGGAAGGTTGAGGACAAGCAGTACTGACAGTTAAAAGGACATCCTCTCGTTGTTTCAACATAGACAAGCCGTCCTGTAAAATCTTCTACCTCCGCATAGGGAAAGGGTAGCTCGTTTAGATCGAGAGGATTTGCACAGGTAGCATTAACAACAACTTTCTCAGGCTCTCTCCATGCTATGCCTAGAACACTAGAAAGATCACGACCCTCTTGCCATGTCTTTAGTAACTCTAAAAAAGCTCGTTCCCCTTCTCCGAGAACAAGGGCATCCACCTCGGAATGCATGGATAGAAACTCTTCGGCCCCGAACGAAACTTCCGGGCCACCCATCACAAACTTTACATCTGAACAGACCGGGCGGAGTTTCCTAACGACCGCCATGATTTCCTTCAGATTCCAAATATAACATGAAAAGCCAACGACATCGGCCTTGGCTTCATAGATTTCCCCTGCAATTCGATCTAAATGATCGTTAATGCTAAATTCCATGAGCAAACTATCAGGAAAATCAGCGCGTATCCCTTCCCGCAAATAGCGAAGGGCTAGATTTGTATGGACATATTTTGCATTGAGGGCCACCAAGAGAATACGCAATAACAAAAACCCCCTTCTCCTTAAGTATAGCGGTTTAGCGCCTCTAATGCAATTCTTGTGCCAGTTAGCACAAGTGAAGCAACTTTCCTGTTTCCTATAACCTAGATGATCATAGTCTAGCAGTGCACTTCGGAAGAACTACCCTTATCCAATTATTGTATATAACTTTGAATAGTTATATACAATGCAGGTGCTTCCCCCATTAAAAAGATACCTATAGAATCTATAGATATCTTTTTAAAGAGATACAATTGCAGACAACTTAGCTATTAAATCCACCCGGAAAAAGGATCGGAGCAACCTTTTGTGTAATTACCCCGAAGGAAAAACCCTGCTGTTTGAGGTAATCAACAATCTTTGGTAGAGCATCAACGGTAGTGGTCTTAACTCCGGCATCATGCATCAAGATAATGACCCTCGATTTACCAGGCACTTGGGTTTGGATATTTTGAATAAGTTGGTCTGCCGGGACGAGAGGGGCTGCTGCATCTCCACTGCTAACATTCCAGTCATAGACTAAGTAATCTGCAGCATCGAGTGTGTTGTAATAATTCACATGGAAATGCCCTTGTGTTCCTCCAGGCGCGCGAACAATTCGTGGGCGAACTCCAATCGTCTTAAAAATAACTTCTTCCGATTGTTTAATTTCTGCTAGGAAAGTTTCCGGACTACGATAAACCGAGTGATAATCATGGCTGTAGCTATGGTTACCAATTCCCTGTCCTTGCTCATATTCTGCTTTCAAGAGGTCAGGATGCCGCGCTACTTGACTTCCCAATACAAAAAATGTTGCTTTGATATCCTCATCCTTTAGAATCTTAAGGATGCGGGGGGTCGTTTCTGGATAAGGACCGTCATCAAACGTTAAGTAAGCAATTTTTTCTGGCTCGACATCAAACACTCTCAAACGCATAGCTAGCCCTGGTGCACTCGGCGGAGTTCCATCTAAACCATAAAACGGATGAATTGGAGTATCGGGAGGGGACTTAGGAGGCACGGGGAAGGTCGGGGTTTCATCAGCCTTTTTCTCTGTTATTGGTTCTGTTGTTGGGGCTGGTGCTGTTGTTGGTGCTAAAGATTCAGGAATAGCTGTATCCTTCCCCTCATTTGTTATCCCTGGCTCTTGGGGAGATTTAGCAGCCTTTCCTAAAGAGGGAACTGAATCCATAGTAAGATAATCCTGTTGGCAACCACTAAGAAATAGACTCATTAAAATCATCAGCATCACGAGGGTTACGTGCCACACTCGCCAATGTATTGTCAGCACTTTTCGTTCCCACTTTCTCGATATTCGAGGTTCGTTGTTCGTTTACGTGGTTCAACTTTCGAATATAGCGTCATCGTGCATCTAACCCTAATTAGGGCAACCTATATTCCATGGTGTACGGCTGACGTGAATAGCTTCCTCTAATTCTATTCTGTCATTCGCGAATAGTGCTTGGACCGATATTTTTTATTATTAGATCAATACAGCACATCCATGTTAATATCATCAAGCGTTGAACAACCCGTAAGAATCATGGCCTGTTTTAGTTCATTGGACATTCTCCTAAGAACTAAGGAGACTCCCTCTGCGCCTCCACCATACCCAGCAATAACTAGAGGTCTTCCGATCATAACTGCATCTGCGCCTAATGCTAACATCTTTAAAATATCAACACCCGTTCGGACTCCCCCGTCAACGATTACCGGAATTCGTCCATCCAAAGCCGCAGCGATTTCTGGCAGAACTTCAGCAGTTCCAGGAGTATGATCGAGTACCCTTCCACCATGATTAGAGACTACAATCGCCGCAGCTCCGACTTCAAGTGCTATTTCCGCTTCGCTCACCGTCATGATTCCCTTAATGATAAACGGCAAAGAGGTACTGGAAATAATTTCTTTCATTTCTTCTTTACTCTTTGGGCCAACTTTAATAGTGACTAGGCCGGCAGCATCTATATCCATGCCCACAGCCAAAGCTCCTGCCTCCTCAGCTCGACGGAGAGAGTTAAGAATCTCATCCTGATTCCGCGGTTTCATGAAGGGGATGCCTTGTCCTTGAGCTTTTGCAATAACATCAACCCCTGCCAGATACATCGCCGGATCTGGTGCATCTCCAGTACACCCCAACGCTCCTGATGTTAAACAACCCTGAATCATAGCTTCAGCCCATTCATCTTCGTTTAGGGCTCCACCCATGTTGAAATTATTCCCAGTAATAGGTGCCCCGAGAATTGGAGTTTTAAGTTCTTGACCAAAGAGTCTGATCTGTGTATCGGGATGTGTGGCACTATGCAACGTCCTCATATTAATGCGAAAAGCTGCTAAAGCCTCAACATTGTTTCTAAACGATGCCCCCGTTCCCATTCCGCCCATGCCTGGCACCTCCCCAGCACAGGCCTTACCATTACACTCTGGACAAACCCGACAATATCCCTTGAGCTTTTCCCGTGCTGTTTGGCGAAGAGTTTTTATATTCATCCGATAATCCTCCGATCAATTTCGATGTTCGATATTCGAGGTTCGAAGTTCGATTTTACTAACTCACTACTTATAAACCTTCAACCATCCATTCCGAGCACATATCGTTCAATGGCCTCTGCCACTCCATCTTCTTCATTTGAAGCAGTAACGATATCCGCCAGCTCTTTTATTTCGACGCGAGCATTTCCCATTGCTACACCCATACCCGCATATTGAATCATTTCTAAATCATTAAAGCTATCCCCAATTGCCATAACCTCCTCTTGAACGATTCCGAACTGTTTTGCCAAAGCGGCTAAAGCAACGCCTTTATTGACTGAGCACTCGGTTATTTCTAGAAAATGGGGTTTCGATTTTGTGATATGGACCTTTTTACCGTAGCCTTGCTTCAAATAAAGAGCCAACTGGTCAAGCACGGCTTCCTCTCCAATCAGAAGAATCTTCTCCACACCTTCGGGTTCTTGGGAAAGCAAAACTGATAGATCCCTCTCTTCAATGTGGACACTTGCGATCTTAGCATACTCGCGAGACCATTCATTCAGTTGTGACGCAACAACACGGTCTTTGAGGTACACTTGACCATAAATACCACGTTTTGCAACATCCTCGACGATTTCAGCAGCGAGTGCACTTGGAATAACTCTCCTAAACAGGATTTCACCACTTAAAACCTGCTGGATCATCGCCCCGTGGTAGGTGATGACTGGAACATCGACCCCTAGTTGCAGAGCGTAAGGGCGTGTAGAAATGGGCATTCGCCCGGTAGCAATCGTCATTTTAACCCCTCGTGCTTGAGCTTTTTGAATGGCTTTTACTACTCTTGGGGAAATTGTCCAATCATCCCTAAGCAATGTGTCATCAAGATCCATGGCGACTAAACGAATCGTCAAAACTCTTTCACTCCTTAAGTAATACCGAAGAACGGCAATTATTTCACGAGTCTAGGTGTACAAACCTTACCTATCCACTAATCTAAATAACGTTTTAAATACTGCCCTGTATAAGATGCTGGGAAAGCAGCGACATCCTCTGGGGTCCCCACTGCCAATACCTCTCCCCCCCGATTTCCGCCCTCAGGACCGAGGTCAATCAGCCAGTCCGCTGTTTTTATTACATCAAGATTATGCTCAATCACGAGCACAGTATCTCCCCCATCAACTAGACGGTGCAACACATGGAGGAGTTTATCAATATCAGCCGTGTGCAGGCCTGTTGTAGGTTCATCAAGAATATAAATCGTCTTCCCCGTACTGCGTCGGCTTAACTCCGAAGCCAGCTTAATGCGCTGAGCTTCTCCTCCAGATAAGGTAGTTGCGGGTTGACCCAGACGGATATAACCAAGCCCTACATCTTGGAGAGTCTGGAGTTTCCGAGCAATCTTCTGAACTACTTGGAAGAACTCCACCGCTTCGTCCACGGTCATATCAAGAACTTGGGCAATGGTTTTCCCTTTATAGTGTACTTCCAAGGTCTCCCGATTATAGCGTTTTCCCTCACAAACTTCACAGGGAACATAAACATCTGGCAAAAAATGCATCTCAATCTTGATGATTCCGTCCCCACGACAGGCCTCGCACCGACCGCCTTTGACATTAAAGCTAAACCGCCCTTGCTTGTACCCCCGCATTTTTGATTCCGGAGTTATAGAAAAAAGCTCTCTAATAAAATCAAAAACACCTGTATAAGTTGCAGGATTGGAACGAGGAGTCCGCCCGATGGGAGACTGATCAATATCAATCACTTTTTCTAGATGCTCTAGCCCTTTCATGTGCCCAAATGCCCCAGGCCGAACCCGAGCACGATTGAGATTGGAGGCAAGGCTCTTATAGATAATTTCATTGACCAAGGTACTTTTGCCTGAACCCGAGACTCCTGTCACACACGTAAATAAGCCCAAAGGTATCTGCACGTGGACATTTTTGAGGTTATTTTCTCGTGCATCAAAAACCTCAAGCCACTTTCCATTCGGTTGCCTACGCTCTTTGGGAACAGCAATCTCTTTAGTACCGTTCAGATATTGTCCAGTTATTGATTCCTTATTGGCCTTGATTTCCTCAATAGGTCCTTCAGCAACGACTTGCCCCCCATGAGCCCCAGCTCCAGGTCCGATATCAATAATATGGTCTGCGGCAACCATCGTATCTTCATCATGCTCTACAACGATCAGAGTGTTCCCGAGGTCCCGTAAGCGTTTTAGCGTAGAGAGCAAACGGGCATTATCCCGTTGATGAAGTCCAATACTCGGTTCATCTAAAACATAGAGTACCCCCATCAGACTTGACCCAATCTGAGTCGCCAAGCGAATCCGCTGGGCCTCCCCTCCTGAGAGCGAACCAGCTGCCCGTGCCATAGTCAGGTAGTCCAATCCCACATTCATTAAGAAGCCAAGTCTCTCTCTGATTTCCTTGATAATTTGGTGAGCAATCGTTTCCTCTTTAGGCGTGAGAATGAGTGAATTGACAAAGTTTATGGCTTCTGAAATCGATAGGCGGGATAAATCATCGATCGAGATCCCACCTACCTTGACTGCTAACGCTTCAGGTTTCAGACGTTTCCCCTGACAGTCCGGACAAGGGTGTTCGCTCATATAGCCTTCGATTTCAGTTCGAACCATATCTGAAGTTGACTCCCGATACCGGCGGCCGAAATAGGGAATTAGGCCTTCGAAGTTGGTGTTATAGGTTTTTAGCTGATCAAAAATATTTTGATATTGAAAGCGTATCGGGGTCTCGGTTCCATAGAGCAACCCCTTCCATTGGCGTTCATTCAAATCTTCTAAGGGGGTATCCATATCAAAGTTAAGATTTTGGGCCACGGCTTCCATCATTCTCGGATAATAACTAGACGTTGATTTAGCCCATGGCGCAATGGCTCCTGCCCCTAGAGACAGGGCACGATTCGGGATCATCAGGTCAATGTCTACGACGAGATTTGCTCCTAAGCCTGTACACGCCGGGCAAGCCCCATAAGGACTATTAAAGGAAAATAGACGTGGGGAGATCTCTTCAAGGGCGATCCCACAATCCGGGCAGGCAAAGTTTTCACTAAAGCGTAACTCCTCACCCTCCGTAATATCGGCAATGACATTCCCCTCTCCAAGTTTAAGCGCTGTTTCCAGGGAATCTGCCAAACGTTCAGCACTCCCTGGTTTTAGAGAAATGCGGTCAATCACAACTTCAATAGAGTGTTTTTTAGTTTTTACGAGTTCAATCTCCTCATTGAGATCCCTTGTCTCTCCGTCCACTCGAACCCGCACATATCCCGCCTTACGGGCATCTTCAAAAACCTTTTGATGTTCTCCCTTTTTCCCTTTAATAAGCGGAGCTAATATTTGGAGTTTAGTCCGTTCCGGAAAACTCATTAATTGATCCACCATTTGCTGAACAGTTTGCTGAGAAATTTTCCGACCACACTTTGGGCAATGAGGATGTCCGATCCGAGCATAAAGCAAACGAAGATAATCGGAAACCTCCGTCGCGGTACCGACCGTTGAGCGAGGGTTGCGGTTAGTTGTCTTTTGGTCTATAGAAATCGCTGGGGAAAGCCCTTCGATGGAATCCACATCTGGTTTATCCATCTGCCCTAAGAACTGCCGTGCATAAGCTGAGAGAGATTCTACATAACGCCGCTGTCCCTCAGCATAAATTGTATCGAACGCAAGGGACGATTTTCCTGAGCCAGAAAGTCCTGTGATGACCACTAATTTGTTACGAGGAATATCAATATCGATGTTTTTTAAATTATGAGCGCGTGCTCCACGCACGCGTAAGTAATCTTGGGTCATGGTTGGCCTCCTAAGTGTAATGGGGATCAAGTTTCGACTTGAGTCGAGCATTTACGGTATAATGATATATCTACTATCATTATACAACTGTTCCTCGTTTATTGCACCGTTTGGTATCCTCAAAGGAAAAGCTCCCCATACTTACTTAAGGGAGCTATCCACTGTTCTTCTTCGAAGATTGACCGCACGGGTGATTTCCTTAAACCCGTTTTTTCTGGCCCTTATGATCATACCGAGTATTTCTTTTACTCTTGCCTTGCTGAGTTGTCATTTTATATTTATTTTCTTCCCCCTTTAGCTCAATCATGGCATCCCGGATTTCGGCTGCTCGCTCAAAATCCAGATCTCGTGCGGCTAAGCGCATTTCATCCTCTAAGCTCTTAATAAGTTGTGCAAGCTCTTCAGGTGGGAGTTTTGTGCCATAGGCTTGTTTCAATTCTGCTACTTTCGTAGCCTCTGGGGCTTCATGAACAGCCTTACGAATCGTTTGAGGAACAATCCCCATTTTTTCGTTATGGGCCATTTGTATTGCACGACGTCGGTTCGTCTCATCAAGGGCGTTCTGCATTGAATGGGTGATCTTATCTCCATACATGATCACCTTACCTTGGGCGTGGCGTGCAGCTCGACCGATGGTTTGAATTAGAGAACGATCAGACCTGAGGAATCCCTCTTTATCGGCATCCAGAATTGCCACTAGGGAAACTTCTGGTAAGTCTAATCCTTCCCGCAAGAGGTTAATGCCAACCACGACATCAATATCCCCTAGGCGAAGTTCTCTTAGGATTTCTACCCGTTCAAGTGTTTTAATATCTGAATGGAGATACTTAACCTTTATTTCTAGGTTTTTAAAATACTCTGTGAGATCTTCAGCCATCTTCTTCGTGAGCGTTGTAACAAGGATCCGTTCATCTCTTGCGATCCGTACCCTAAGTTCTCCCAGCAAATCATCGATCTGGCCTTTCGTTGAACGGACAATAACCTCAGGATCCAACAACCCTGTAGGTCGGATGATCTGCTCTACAACTGTTGGGCAGTGGGCCATTTCATACGGCCCCGGTGTAGCACTAACGTAAACACTTTGCTTAATCGTCTGCTCAAATTCAGCAAATTTCAGGGGGCGGTTATCTAGCGCAGAAGGAAGACGGAAGCCATAGTCTACAAGGGTAGTTTTACGTGACCGATCCCCTTCAAACATCCCTCTGACTTGGGGAAGAGATACATGGGATTCATCAACAAAAAGGATAAAATCCTCAGGAAAATAATCCAGTAAGGTGTAGGGGGTTTCACCAGGCTCTCGAAACGTTAAGTGACGAGAATAATTTTCAATCCCGTTGCAAAAGCCCATTTCTCTGAGCATTTCTAAATCATAGCGGGTTCGTTGTTCAAGTCGCTGCATCTCTAAAAGTTTATTCTCAGCTTCCAAAACTTTCAGTCGTTCGTCTAATTCTTTCTCAATATTTTCTGCAGCTTCCATAACCTTTTCCTGTGCCGTTACATAATGTGAATTTGGGAAAATTGAGACATGATACCGCTCCCCTAAGATCTCCCCAGTGAGCATATTGATCTCATAGATGTGTTCAATTTCATCTCCGAACATATCCACTCGAATTACTCGTTCACTAGAGGCAGCTGGATAAATCTCGACGACATCCCCTCGAACACGAAACGTTCCTCGAGTAAACGCAATATCATTTCGATCATATTGAATGGCGATTAGTTTTCGCAGAATCTCGTTACGATCAATAACTTGTCCTTGGCGTAACGAAAGGACAAGGTCGCGGTAATCCTCCGGAGAACCTAAACCGTAAATGCAAGAAACACTGGCCACTACAATCACATCACGACGTTCGAGCAGTGAAGCGGTCGCCGAATGGCGTAATTTCTCGATTTCTTCATTGATCGAGGCATCTTTTTCAATAAAGGTATCACTGGAAGGCACATAAGCCTCCGGTTGGTAATAATCATAGTAACTCACAAAATATTCCACAGCATTCTCCGGAAAATACTCTTTGAATTCACTATAAAGTTGGGCTGCTAAGGTTTTGTTATGGGCAAGAATCAGGGTTGGTCTTTGTAATTTCATAATAATATTCGCCATCGTGTATGTTTTACCTGATCCTGTAACTCCCAGTAATGTTTGGTGGTTCTGGCCTCTACTCAGCCCAGCAGCCAAAGCTTCAATGGCTTGAGGCTGATCCCCGGCAGGTTGGTAGGGGGCATGTATGCGAAATTCCATGCTCCGCCCTTCCTTTCGATTAATAAATTAATTGATTGATTGATTTTATTTTACATCTATGACCTTATTTATACAAATTATAAATAGTTCAACTGTTAATAAGTTTAATAAAGAAAACCTGGCTGGCGCCCACGAAGACACTGTCTTCGCGCGAATTAACCTTCTCGCAGACACTGTCTTCGCACGAATTAGCCTTCTAGTTAGCCTTGGCGAAGGCGGCCGGTCGAATGCTAAGCCATCCATGGCGCATTCGACACTAGACACGTCCTGTGTCGTCGCCTTAGTTGCCCTTATGCGCTGGCCATGACTCGAACAGGACGTTCGAGATTAGAGCGCCGCCAAGGATGGCAAGGCGCCGTGATGGCGGGAAGGGACCTTCCAGAAAGTATATAACGAAGTTATACTTTCTGCCTAGTACAAAAAAGCCGAAACTATTTTTCGGCTTATTACCCAGAGTTTATTCTACCTCTTTTTACTCTTTTTGATCCTTTGCTTTATCCTTTGCTTTATCCTTTGTTTCCCCTCCTTGATCTGATGTTTTGTCTTTTGACTGCTCCATTTGTTGTTTTATCATATCCGATGGCACTGTCTTGACTTGTTCATTAACAGCTTTTTCTGTCCCAATAACTTTGCCTTGGGTATCTAGATATTCTCGGGTCGTTTCTGTTTTTACCCGTTCCGTAACTTTATCTGCTCCTGCAGGGATAGTACTTGAAGCTTTTTTATCTTCGGAACTTCCCTGAGCCTGCTTAGCAGTGCCCTGGTCTTTAGCTTCTGTGCCTTTATCAGTCCCTTTGTCAGTCCCTTTGTCGGTCCCTTTGTCTTTGCTTTGAGAAGCTCCAGCTGACTCTTTTTGCTTTTTATCCTGTTCTGCACTTTTCATGGTTTGGGTGTAACTCTTTTGGATAATTGCAATATTATCAGGAGTAACCGCCTTAACAGGAATAATTTTGGCTGGAATTTCTCCTTGCTCACCAGTAATGGAGTTATTCACCTCTATGGGTTCCTTTTTAATAATCTTTTGGGCCCATTGATAAGCGTTCGCACCCTGTAAATAGGGTGACGTATCAATATCTCCCATTTGTGAACCACTAGACATTCGTTCTAAAGATGTGAGACTGGCTTGTCCTCCTACGAGACTTATTTTTTTGTCTAATTGGGCCTGTTTTAAGACTTCATTTGCTTGAGCCGCTAATTTTTCCGTATGGGCCAAAATTCCTTGAACCTTGTCAGGGTTTTTCTGAAGGAAATCCACTAGGCCTGTTCGAGTTGCCGATTCAGAACCAGGAGTACTTGCAATGGTGTGAACTGAAATTTTGGGGTACTTGCTCAAGACCGCTTTATTCCCGGCTAAGCGCTCTTGAGATCCGCTTTCACTGGGATCTCCTTGCAAAATTACAACTTGCCCTTCCGTTACTTTAGTAACCAATGTCTGGGCCATAATCTCACCTGTTTTTTCCTGATCCGGAATAATAATTCCTTCGGGCTTTACTCCCGAAGGAAGTTGAGATAAGGCTAAAATTGGGATTTTTTCCGTTTGAGATTCCTGTAAAACACTCGAATCTCCCCCTTGATAAATCAGAACCTTTGCCCCCTGCAAAGGAGATTTGGTTCCGGATTTTTCATCCATATATATCACTTTTGCGTTTTCTTTCTTAGCAAGATCTTCGATCCCTTTGGAGATTAGCAATTTGTTGGGATCGTCTTCCTTTAGCGAAACTGCAATAACAGTTTGATTTTCCGCCTTTTTTGTTGACGTTTTGCTTTTATTTTTTCCTAAAAGGTCTTGTAGACCACAGCCAGTTACGGTTAAACTAAGACAAAGAGTTATAATTAATAAGAATTGTAATTTCTTAAACATATTTCACGCTCCTTTCCGAACTTGGTGTTTATTCTTTAAGTTAGTTTTCCCTCATTGCCTTAAAAAATGCGGATAAGAAATGCATGTTTTGACGTGATTAATCTGTCCTTACTCAAATCATTGATTAAATAAAGGAGGGCCTTATTTGCCTATCAAGCTTGAACAAATCTTAAAGCGGGTTCAATCTCTGCCCCCTCTGCCAACGTCTGCTTTGCGAGTTATTGCTTTAACCAAAAATCCTAGTACTTCCGTAAAAGACCTTGAGTCTGTAATTGCTCAAGATCCAGCTCTTACAGCCGGTATGCTACGCCAAGCAAATTCTGCCTATTACGGCTATGCGCGGCGAATCTCTTCTCTTCAGGAAGCCATTGTCTTGCTTGGTTTCCAGGTAACCCAAGGTTTAGCAATGGCTTCCGCAGTCGCCCCCTTACTGAGGACTGACCTTGTAGGGTACGGGATCGAACAAGAAGGTCTCTGGAAGCATTCCATGCTAACTGCTATGACAGCGAAACGTCTATGTCAACACCGGAAACTTCCATACGGGGATGTTGCCTTCACGGCAGGCTTACTTCATGATATTGGCAAGCTCGTTATCTCTATCTACGTCCAAGAAATAGGTGACTTTCTTTTAGAAAAAGTGAACGAAGCCAAGTTTACTTATGTAGAGCTTGAGGAAAAAGTGATCGGTTTCAATCATGCAACCGTTGGTGGATTTCTAGCTAAAACATGGTTCCTACCTGAGATTCTCGTGTCTGCTATTTCCAACCACCATGCCCCTTCCAACGCACAAAGTTATGGGGAACTCTCTTGCGTTATTCACGTTGCTAACGGCCTGGCCAGTTTACTTGGGATTGGGGGCGGTGTGGATAGTTTTCTAAATCCTATACAGCAAGACGCTCTCGATCGATTATCCCTCAACGAAAACGACCTTGAACTACTCATGGCAGAGCTCGGAGAATTTATTGTCGATCCAACCCTATTTAATTGATGGATTTCGTCATTAAGTTTTCTTTTGTAAATTGCCCAAAATTTGATTTAATATAGTTTCCCTATAGCTATCTAATTGATCAAAATTTACTGTCTCCATATAGTGCCCTTTTAATTCAGCCCTATGCGTTTGCCAAGACGCTAAGGTCTCAACTAATTTTTTGCTGAAAGGTCGATCTAATCCTTGGTCTTTTAAGTTTTCTGGATTACCTTGCCAAATTGCCAGATGCCTTTCAGGGAATACTATTCCAATTACTTCATCTGGATTAAGCGGATGCAAAACAATATCAATTCTCTGTCCTAATTGCTGGGCTTCACGCAAAACCCAATCTAGGGCATCTAACGTTTCTTCTCCCTCCAACCGGATTTGATCAAAATCCGCCAAGAAGTAGGGTGCGAGATTAAGCCACCCTTCTGCTGTTAAACCGTGTAAAAAATAAGGATTTACGACGCTTTTTTGCAAGAGCCTAAGTGCATTTTTGGCAAGAGGCCAAGGACCAGTGTGCTCCTTCTTTACTTTAAGATGGGCAGAATTCCCCAATATCCAAGAAAGGTCTTCTCTTTCTAGTGGGAGCTTTCCTGGCCTATTCCCGATCAATACTCCCAGCTCTGCCGCCAACTCTTCTTCCAAAATCATTTGAAGCTCCTGAAGTTGATTTTCAAGCCTTAAAATCGTGGTACGCTGCTTCTCTAAGTTTAATTCGCTGCAAAAAACATTAAAATCAATAAAATTCTCGACAACGCCTGGCGCACGCCAACGTAGAGGAGAAACCTCCATTGCATCCAGCATGGCTAAGCCTTTCCTCGGCATGATAAACCCTGCCATTGAATCCGGATCTCGAGCTGAACGCAAAAAATCAATGTCATACCCGCGGTCCAATAATTCCAAACCAATAACCTTGATTAGCGTAGATTTTCCGGTTCCTGGACCACCTAGTAAGATATAAGCCCGTTGCCAGCTTGGCATCATGTTTGGTAATAGAGATATATAGCCCCTTGTGGTGATTCCTTCGGCGAAGTAATGTCGCACCCCGGTCTTACTTCTCATGCTGGTTACCCCCGTCGCTTTTTAATGATCAGCGTAGTCTATGCAACAACGCTTGCGACGGCTACTAAAATCGAGATTCGAGGTTCGAGGTTCGATATTCGAATAAAGAAAACTTGGCTGGCGCCCACGAAGACACTGTCTTCGTACGAATTAACCTTCTCGCAGACACTGTCTTCGCACGTATTAGTCATTCTGTCAGCCTTGGCGAAGATGACCGCCTTAGTTGCACAATATGCGCTGGCCATGGATGGCCGAGTGTCCCTGTAGCCATGGACGGCGAGAAGGGACCGCTGGCCATGGATGGCTGTAGCCATGGACGGCGAGAAGGGACCTTACCAGACGTTTATACTTTGATGTACAAGAAAAAAGACACGCTCAGTTTGCTTGAGCGTGTCTTCCTTAGTTTAATTATTTAAGTTTTCCTTGTAAGGTTTGAAGAGCTTTCTGAAGTTGTGGATCGAAATTCGTATCCTGGGGGGAGATTGTGGCTGGTTGACCTTTGTTAAGTTCAACTTTAATATCCGGTTCAATCCCCTTTTTGTGAATATCCACCTTATTAGGCGTCAAGTATTTGGCGGTTGTCAATTTGACGCCAGTCCCCATATCTAAGGGGAATATAGTCTGTACAATCCCTTTGCCAAATGTTTTAACTCCGACAAGAGTAGCCGTCCCTTTGTCTTTAATAGCACCAGCTACGATCTCAGCAGCTGAAGCGCTTTCTTCATTGACCAGTACGACCATTGGCATTCCCAAATAGGTTCCTGTCGACATTTTAGTATCAACGTTGCCTTGTTTATCCACGATATAGACCACTGGGCCCTCTGGGATAAAGTAACTGGCGACTTGAACAGCTGCATTGAGTTCTCCGCCATGGTTATATCTCATATCCAGGATAAGCCCTTTGAATTTCTTGATGTCCATAGTGTTCAAGGTGTCTTTGAGCTCAGTCCCAGTTTCTGAACCAAATTGAGAAATGCTAATATAGGCGATATCCGAATGCCCTGGTAAAGCCTGCCCATCAACGGTCGGAACGGTAATATTTTCTCTCGTCAAACTTACCGTGAAGGTCTTATTGGTACTCTCCCTATATAACGCCAAATTAACTTTTGTTCCAGGATCCCCTCGCATTAAACCCACTGCTTTATCTTGCTCCATTCCGGCAGTCTCAGTATCATCTATCTTACTGACAACGTCACCTGATTGGATACCTGCCTTGCTAGCCGGGGAATTCTTGATAGGGCGTAGAACGACAAGTTTCTTGGGGTCTTTTAGGCTTAGGACAATGCCAATGCCGCCAAATTTACCCTCCAATATTTGGAATAGTTCTGTGTATTCCTTGGTATTCATATATGTCGAGTATGGATCACCTAGTACTTCGACTATACCCTTTGTCGCGCCCTCTACCAGCTGAGTTGTTGTCGCGTTTTCTAAGTAATCATGGCGAATTAGCTGAACGACTCGCACTAAGCGCCCCAAATTATCTACGTTAGCGATAACTACTCCACCGACTAACGTAGTAAACAGTACGGAAAAGATTAGAAATACAACCCCGACGTGTTTAGCTACTCTTTTTATGTTCCACTCCTGCAATCCAGTAACTCCTCTCCTTCTTGCACTATTGCACTAGTCAAAAAGTTTAACTTTCTGACTCCATAAGTACAACTAGACAACCCTTCGCAAAGGGTCCCTTCTCGCCGTCCTTGGCCAGCGGTCCCTTCTCGCCGTCACGGCGCCTTGCCATCCATGGCGGCGCTCTAATCTCGAACATCCTTGTTCGAGTCTTGGCTTCAGGGACACTCGGCCATGTTTTTTTTGACTTGTCTATTATATGCTTAATTCTTCGTAGAAATACTGCTTATCCGTCAGTTTGGAAAATACTGCAAAGGATCCGTAGGATTTCCGCTAACCCGAACTTCAAAATGCAGGTGTGCGCCTGTACTCCACCCTGTTGACCCAACAGCCCCAATGACTTGATCCGCTTTGACGGAGTCCCCTTCACTGACATCCAAGCGCGACTGATGCCCATAGAGTGTCGATATCCCACTGCCATGATCAATGATCGTCATATTTCCATAGGCAGTATTCCAACCGGCCATAATCACGACACCTGCTCCTGCTGCATGAATCTGTGTCCCTGTTGAAGCAACTATATCCGTTCCAGTATGTAAACTTTTTTTATGAGTGATGGGGTGAGTACGCCAACCAAAGGGACTACTAATTTCATAATGATCTGGCAATGGCCAAGTGGGTATTGCTCCATTCCCCTTCCCTGACTGTCCAGCTTGTAATTTGCGGATTTTCTCTGTCAAAGCTTTAGACTCAGCTTCCAAGCGGTCAATGTCCTCAAAGGCTGCTTGTTGAGCCTTCTCATTTTGATCTAAAGCCTCACGTTGTTGGGATTTCTTCTTTTCGAGTTCTGCACTGGCTGAGGCGGCCTGATTTTGGAGTTCTGCGGCAAGGTCTCTTTGGCGTTGCAAATCTCGTGTTTTTTGTTCGATATCGATTTTCTGCGACTCAATATCTGTCAAGAGCTGCCGATCATTAGAGACTAATTTTGAGAAATACTCCATTCGCGTAATAAAATCGCTAAGGTCAGAGGACTGAAAGAGTAGTTCCAATTGGCTAATCTGACCACTTTCATAGATTCCACGTGCTCGTTTGCCCAACGCTAGACGTCGGTTCTCCAGTTCCTTTTGTTTTTGTTCCAACTCAATCTGCACTGCAGCCACCTGCTTTTGTGCTTGGGCATAAGCAACCTGCCTCCGACCTAAATCCGCTTGCACTTGAGCAACTTGTGTTTCGATTTTAGTCAGCTGGGCCTTCATATTATCAGAAGAATAGGTTAGCTTGTTGAGCTGCTTTCGTGCTTGATCTTTCTGATCTTGAACCTCTTTCTGCTGTTGAAGATTTTCTCCTAGTTGATCGGCACGGGAAGGCAGTGCCCACGTCCCAAGCAAAAGAAGGCTAACTACAACAGTTGGTATGACTTTCTTCCCGAACAAACGACCCCTCCGTTCTTAAGGTTCCTATAACCTTTTTAACACAAGAGCATTACATCAAAAGGCCTAAAATAGTTCCCCAAAAAGTACCTAACTTGTTCTAAACTCGCCCACCCTAAGCCCGAAGGAATTTCTGCAAGGAAATCGCGCTTCCTAGGGCACCCATGGCCATTCCCGAAAGCAAAAGCCCGAACGTTACTTGGCGAAAGAGGACAGCATTCTGGACAACAGGTAAAAAGGTCAACTTGGATAGTACATACATTGCTATAGAATTATAGCCCATACCCACTATACCAGCAGCCATTGCTCCTCCAACAAGGCCTAATGCCAAGCCTTCGATCAGAAAGGGCCACCGAATAAAGCCGTTACTGGCGCCCACCAATTTCATAATCTGTATTTCACGGCGTCGGGAAAAGACATTCATTTTAACGTTAATGGAAATAAGCACAATTGCCGCGACGCTAAAAGCGGCAACCACACCAAAGCCAATCCATCTTAGCCATTGGGTGAATTTCAAGAGTTGATCGACAAATCCCTGTCCATAGCGCACTTTATCAACCTCAGGTAGTGCGGCAACAACTTCAGCAAGTGCAACGACATTTTGCGGATCAGTTGCTTTAACCGTCAGCTTATCCGGAAAAGGGTTGCGTCCTCCTAGATCAGCCAAGAGATTACTTTGGGTACCGCCCAATGTTTTGCCGAAATCTTGGAGTGCTTCTTCCTTTGTCACAAGGGTCACTGAAGCAACACCAGGCATCTCTAAAATCTGGTTTCTCAAAGCATCTACTTGGGAAGAAGTAGCATTGTCTTGCACAAATGTGGCAATTTCCAGTTCAGATTCAAATGATTCCGCCATATTTGAAGCGTTAGCAAGGAAAAATATCGAGAAACCAAGGATGACCAACGAAACCATGACGGTTATAACTGAGGCAATGCTCAGCCAAGGATTGCGTTTCATGGAGTTAACTGTCTCACGAAGAATGTAACGAGAGGAATTAAGTGTCATAGCCGTACCCTCCCTTTTCCTCGTCACGAGCAACCTTTCCATTTTCTATGGCAATAACCCGTTTTTGCATTTTATTGACAATCGACTTAGCATGGGTAGCCATGACTATAGTTGTCCCTCGTTTATTAATATTATAAAGCAAATCCATAATATCCCACGCAGTATCTGGGTCGAGATTACCCGTTGGTTCATCGGCCACTAAGAGAGCCGGATTATTAATAATTGCCCGGGCAACACAAACACGTTGTTGTTCTCCACCAGACAGCTCATGCGGATAAGAAGTCTCTTTAGACGCCAGACCCACCAGTTCTAACGTGGCACGTGTACGACTTCGCACCTCACGCTTGACCACACCGATCACTTCAAGTGCGAAAGCAACATTTTCAAAGACGGTTTTATTGGGTAATAACTTAAAGTCCTGAAAGATCACGCCAATATTACGTCTTAAATAAGGTACTTCCCGTTCTTTCATGCGCACCAGATTTTTGCTATTAATCTGGACTTGTCCTCTTGTCGGGCTTTCTTCGCGATACAGTAATCTTATCAGCGTCGATTTACCAGCCCCACTGGGACCTACCAGAAAAACAAAGTCCCCTTTGCCAATTTTAAGGTTGACATCGACAAGGGCTCTGGCACCGTTCGGATAAATCTTGGACACATTTGTCAATTGAATCATACTGTCCTCCTTGATTTTCGCACGCTCCGCCCTTATTTCCCCATAACCCTTATTTAATTCGACACGAGCCGTGGATTTCCTCTCTGTAAATTCAAACATTCGTTGTTTTGTATAAGGCTAAAGGCAGAGTCTTTTTGGATATAGCAACAAAGAAGGAACCGGCATTATCCAAAAATGCTGGTTCCTTCTTATTAGATCGAACTAGTCAAAAGTCTCTGAGGAAATTAACGCTGCTTTTTAGCAAGGACTTCATGCACAGCTTTAACTAACTCCGCCTTTGTTAAACCGTATTTTTCAAGGAGCTCCAATGGTCGCCCTGACTCTCCGAATGTGTCTTTAAGTCCGACGCGCACTATGGGTGTAGGCTGTTTTTCCCCTAGTAACTCTGCAACCGCACTTCCCAATCCACCGATAATGTTGTGTTCCTCCGCTGTCACGACGGCCTTGGTTGTTTTCGCAATCCGTACAATCGTTTCTTCATCCAGTGGTTTCACCGAAGCGACATTGACCACACTGACACTTACCCCCTGGTCAGCAAGCTCAGCGGCTGCTTCCAAGGCCATAGACACCATCACTCCGTTGGCCATGATAGCGACATCTGTCCCCTCTTTAAGGACATTCGCCTTTCCAATCTCGAACCGATATTCTTCCCCGAAAAGTAACGGAACATCTAAGCGTCCCATCCGAATGTAAACAGGACCCTTGTATTGGGCAGCAGCCAAAACCACTTGACGAGTTTCCTCTCCGTCAGCGGGGACAAGAACCACCATGTTTGGAACTGCACGCATTATAGCCACGTCTTCGATAGCTTGGTGAGATCCACCGTCCTCCCCGACTGTTATTCCAGAGTGGGTAGCCGCAATTTTAACATTTAATTTAGGATAAGCAATTGAATTGCGAATTTGTTCAAAGGCCCGTCCAACTGCAAAAATTGCAAACGTGCTGGCAAAAGGAATTTTGCCTGCTGCAGCAAGGCCTGCTGCTGTCCCTAAAAGATTTGCCTCAGCAATACCCATATTAAAAAAACGTTCAGGATATTTTTTGGCAAAGTCAGCCGTTTTAGTTGACTTCGACAAATCGGCATCTAATACTACGACGTTAGGGTTTTCAGCCCCCAAAACCAGAAGGGCCTTACCATACGCTTCGCGGGTCGCTACTTTATTAGCCAAGGTTCGTCGCCTCCTCCCGTAATTCTTTAAGCGCTTGTTCGCCTTGTTCAACAGAAGGAGCATTTCCGTGCCAACCTGCTTGGTCTTCCATGAAGGAAACCCCTTTGCCTTTCACTGTCTTAGCAATGATAATAGTCGGTCTTCCCTTAACCGTTTTTGCCTCAGCAAAGGCTGCTAGTAAAGCATCGATATCATGTCCATCAACTTCAATAACATGCCAACAAAAGGCCCGCCACTTTTCTGTCAGCGGAGCGGAACACATGACACTGTCTGTTGCACCATCAATTTGTAAGCCGTTAAAATCTAAAACGGCGGTCACATTATCTAGCTTATAGTGAGCAGCTGCCATAGCAGCTTCCCAAATTTGACCCTCTGCCATTTCACCATCACCAAGCAAAGCAAACACTCGATAATCTTTGCCATCTAACTTTCCAGCCAAAGCCATTCCATTGGCAGCTGAAAGCCCTTGTCCTAAGGAACCCGTGGACATGTCCACCCCTGGGGTCTTTCTCATATCCGGATGTCCCTGGAGCATATGCCCCGTTTGGCGAAGCCCTTGTAGCTCCTCCTTTGGAAAATAGCCCTTCTCTGCGAGTGCGGAATAAAGTACGGGAGCTGCATGCCCTTTGGAAAGGACAAAGCGGTCCCGATCTGCCCAGCGCGGATCCTTGGGGTTAATTCGCATTTCGTTAAAGAATAACGTTGCCACGATATCTGCAGCAGATAAACTTCCACCGGGATGCCCTGATTTGGCAGTTACAAGCATGGAAATAATGTCTTGACGAATAACATTGGCCACTCGCTTCAGTTCAATTGTGGTCAAGTGATCCCCTCCTTAAGCTTATATGATTTGTCTATGTCACTAGGTATTTAATCCCCACTTCATAAGTATAGAGTCAACGTATACTTTAACCATTTCACTGCACAATTTTTGTTTTTTGCAGGAAAGCAGCAATAAAAGCGTCAATTTCACCATCCATCACGGCCGATACATTTCCAGTTTCCACATTAGTGCGATGGTCTTTGACTAGGCTGTAAGGATGAAAAACATAAGACCGGATTTGGCTTCCCCAGGCAATCTCTTGTTGCTCACCGCGAATTTCGGAAATCTCAGCCTCTTGTTCCCTGCGTTTGAGTTCCAGTAACTTCGCCTGTAAAACCCGCATAGCCGCGGCTTTATTTTGGGGTTTGTGAACGCTCACTCTGACACTGAACCACGGTCCCAGATGGCAAATGCGTAATCCGTATGGCAGAATCGGTCTTATTGACGTGTTGTCCACCTGCTCCGCCGGATCGATATGTATCAATCCTTAAGTCTTCAACATCAATGGTTATCTCGTTATCCTCAGTTACTTCTGGTATTACATCAACGGAAGCAAATGAGGTGTGACGGCGTCCTGACGCATCAAAGGGTGAAATTCGCACTAACCGGTGCACGCCCTTTTCGGACTTTGCATATCCGTACGCATTTTCTCCGTTGAAGGACAGTGTAGCACTCTTTATTCCCGCTTCCTCACCCGGTAAAAAGTCCAAGGTCTCCACTTTATAGCCGTGACGTTCTCCCCAACGAATATACAACCGGTAGAGCATTTGCACCCAATCTTGAGCCTCCGTGCCCCCTGCTCCAGCATGAAGGGTTAAAATAGCATTGTTTCGATCATAGGGACCTGCCAACAGTAATTCCAGTTCCAAATCCTCAAACCGCTGTTGCAGCTTCCTTACCCCTTGTTCAATCTCTGGTTCAAGGTTTACATCATCTTCCTCAGTCGCCAAAAGCCAAAGAGTAGCGGTCTCTTCAAGTTCATCCTCTAACACCTGAAAAATCTTGACCTTACTTTGATGAAAGGCTAGTTCTTGCATAATTTTTTGAGCATTGACTGGGTCATCCCACAAATTAGGACGATGAAACTCCCCCTCTAGAAGACTAATTTTCTCGATACGCTGAGCAACGTCAAAGGGAATCCCTCAAATCTGCCAAGCTCAATGATAACGTTTCCAGTTCCTTTTTCCAATCAGAAAGCACTCTATTCACCCTTCCAAAACCTATTCACGTTGAAAAACTCTATTCCCAAACCAGTGCCCACAATCCAGCGTTCACAAAGCTTAGGTGAACGCTCCTTACATAAGCGGAGCGGAACACATGGAGCGTGTTCCGCCAAACCTGGACTACTTTTTAGTTGCTCCACAACACTTTTTATATTTTTTCCCGCTTCCACACTCACAGAGATCATTGCGGCCAACCTGGTCTCCTGCGTGTACAGGTTGACTGGGTTCTCCTTCATAGCGGTTCTCAGTTACGTTTCGCGGCTGTTCAGCGACTTCTTCTCGGACTTGGGGAGTCACACGCATAACATAGCGAATAATGTCTTCCTGGATAGAGTCAATCATCGCTTGGAACATTTCAAAGCCTTCGCGTCGATATTCTACGAGCGGATTCTTTTGTCCGTATGCGCGTAGTCCAATGCCCTCACGTAACATATCCATGGCATCAAGATGATCCATCCATTTGCTGTCCACAACTTGCAGCATGACGGCACGTTCAATTTCTCGCATCAGGTCAGCACCAAACAGCTCTTCTCGATTCTTATAAAGCGCTTCGGCCTGCTCCATCAGCATTTCTTCAATTTCTTCCACAGACAGATCTACGAACTGCTCAGCCGTTAAATGAATTCCCGGCAAGAAAAAGTTCTCGATATAATCAGCTAAGCTCGCTAAATCCCACTCTTCTGGGAATTGACTTTCCCCACTAAACATACTAATACTATCTGTGACTGCTTTTTTAAGCATATCCATTATATTATCGTGGAGATTTTCCCCCATGAGCACTGCACGACGCTGAGCATAGATAACTTCACGCTGTTGATTCATGACATCATCATAGTCTAGGACGTGTTTACGAATGTCAAAATTCCGATTCTCAACACGCCGCTGAGCAGTTTCTATAGAACGGGAAATCATTTTCGAAGTGATTGGTATGGAGTCATCCATTCCTAACTTATCCATGATACCCATAATATTCTCCGCACCAAATAAGCGCATTAAGTCATCTTCTAGTGAAATAAAGAATTGGGTTGATCCAGGGTCCCCTTGACGTCCAGCACGTCCACGCAATTGGTTATCGATGCGTCGAGACTCGTGCCGTTCTGTCCCAATAATGTGCAAACCACCGAGATCAGGTACACCGTCACCCAAAATAATATCGGTTCCCCGACCAGCCATGTTCGTTGCAATTGTAACCATTCCAGGCTGGCCTGCTTGGGCAACGATCTGAGCTTCTTTTTCATGGAATTTAGCGTTGAGGACTTGGTGAGGAACACCACGACGACTCAATAGGCTGCTCAAATGCTCGGACTTCTCGACTGAAACTGTCCCAACAAGCAGGGGTTGCCCTTTGGCATGGCTTTCAATCACACTATCTACGACCGCCAAAAATTTACCTTCCTCAGTACGATAGATAACATCTGGCTGGTCGGTCCGTAACATAGGTCTATTCGTTGGAATTTCCACAACATCCAACTTATAAATCTTCCGAAACTCTGGTTCTTCTGTCATAGCCGTTCCGGTCATACCCGAGAGTTTTTTATACATACGGAAGTAATTCTGGAAGGTAATCGTAGCTAAAGTCTGAGATTCCTTTTCAATCTTAACGCCCTCTTTAGCTTCAATTGCTTGGTGCAATCCTTCACTATAACGACGTCCAAACATTAAACGTCCCGTAAATTCGTCAACAATAATGACTTCACCGTCTTTAACAACGTAATCACGGTCGCGTTTGAAAAGTGTATGTGCTTTTAAGGCTTGATTAACATGATGCGCTAATTCAGTATGAATATCCTCATAAAGATTATCTACTCCGAGCATACTCTCCACCCGACTGACACCCTTCTCTGTTAGTGTCACAACACGCTCTTTTTCAATAACTTTGTAATCCTCTTCAGTTTTTAAGCGTGGAATAATCATCGCAACCCTTAAATACAGTTCCGTGGGCTTGTCCGCTTCACCAGAAATAATTAGCGGAGTTCGAGCTTCGTCAACTAGGATCGAATCCACTTCGTCAACGATCGCATAGTTCACTTCACGTTGAACTAAAGCCTCAGGCCTTGTTACCATATTATCACGCAAGTAATCGAAGCCGAATTCATTATTCGTGCCATAGGTAATGTCTGAAGCATAACTGTTCCTGCGTTGTTCATAATTTAAGCCATGAACTATAAGTCCAACTGAAAGACCTAGGAACTGGTGAATTTGACCCATCCATTCACTATCCCGACGAGCCAAGTAATCATTAACCGTTACAACATGAACTCCTTTACCTGTCAGGGCATTCAAATAGGATGGCAAAGTTGCCACGAGGGTTTTTCCTTCCCCTGTACGCATCTCAGCTATCCGGCCATCGTGAAGTACCATTCCACCAATCAGCTGCACATCATAATGTCGCTGATTTATCACCCTTCGGCTAGCCTCACGAACCACCGCAAAAGCCTCAGGCAAAAGACTGTCTAAACTGTCTCCCTGTTCCAAACGTCCTCGGAATTCAACGGTCTTGCCACGCAATTCATCATCGCTCAGGGCCTGAATTGTCGGTTCAAAGTTATTAATTACTACAACGCGCTTTTGGTATTTTCGAATTTCACGCGCATTATCATCAAATATACTTAAAAAACCCATTATGTCCACCTTTCTTAATCCTTGTGTTCACTAATTTTAACATCCTTATGAACCGACTGCAACCAAAGCGTGGGATTTACTCGTGGGACATTTTTCCTTTTCAACTAAAACTTTAGTAAAACCTAGTTTACCTCTAACCAATATGTAATCTTAATCTATCTCAAAATTTGACAAAAGGCCCGCCAAGGCGGGCCTTTTGCGTTGATTTAAAAGCTCAAATCTGTCTAAGTCTGAGGTTGGAGTAATCCGTAATCTCCATTGTTACGAAGGTAGACTACGTTCATTTCTTGACTTTCCGAATTTGTAAATACAAAGAAAGTATGACCGATTAGATTCATTTGCATAATTGCTTCTTCCACAGACATGGGCTTGGCAGGGAACTTCTTATTTCGAACTACCTCTTCACGCGGTTCCTCATTTAATACTGATTGCTTAGTCTCATGATCCTTAAGGACTTTTGAACGCATACGTTTATTGATTCGAGTCCGATATTTATCGATTTGGCGCTCCAATTTTTCAACGACCATGTCGATTGAAGAATACATATCTTCGGTTTCTTCTTCACCGCGTAAAATCATGCCATTAAGTGGGGCTGTTACTTCCACACGATGCCGACCGCGCTCGACGAGTAAGGTGACTTGAACGTCCACAAACTCATCCGAGTATTTAGCTAGTTTACCCACTCGTTTCATAACATACTCTTTAAGGGCGTCAGTTAGTTCGATATGTTTACCGCGAATGTTAATGTTCATTATTTCAACCCCCTTCTATGTTGCTACATTAGTAATATTCCCGCTTTACACAAAAAATCCTGCAAAATTTAATGTTTTAACGCTTATATTTTTTTACTAATACCCAAAGAGAGAACCGTTCTTAGTTTCCAACGATTCTCTCTTTAGCAAAAACCTTTAATAACTCCAGTTAGCGAACCGTCACATTCGAAGCTTGTTCCCCTCGCGGACCTTGAATAATATCGAATTCAACAGACTGTCCTTCTTCGAGTGTTCGAAATCCATCTCCAATGACCGATTGAAAATGCACAAAAATATCTTGCCCACTTTCCTGCTCAATGAATCCATAACCCTTTTGTTTACTAAACCATTTGACTTTACCTACCACCTAAAAAAAACCTCCTTGAAAATGATAAATTGTTAGCCTATAACTAAACGCTTTAAGCCCATGAATTAACTGCTACTTAGGAGGATAACCATCATTGATAAACTTTAAACGTTTTAACCCCAGAAGCGCCTTTCTACAAAGCGCCCACTTCAACTCTCCCTTAAACCCGCCCCAAAGGAGCGCTTTTCCGCAGTGTTAACCCGTGCGAAGACGGTGTCTTCGTTCTGCTAAGCGGATGCTTTAGTGAAGCCGCGCTCCAGACGAGCGCCGACGGTTCGCGTCCCCTCGTCAGCGCGCCGTAGGGACTTGTCCATGGATGGACTGATGCCGCGGTGCCAAGGATGGCAAGGAGCGGCGCACATGCAGATTGCCCAGAGGTTCGGACGCGCTCGCGAACCGTCCAGCTCGTCAGCGGCGCAACGTGCAGACGCGTGCAGAACGACGAAGACACTGTCTTCGCACGGGTTAAACATTCTTGCAGCACCGTCTTCGCACGGGTTAACACAGCAGAAAAGCGCTCCTCGGGCCTATCCCAAAAGAGCGCTTTCATACAAAAAGCTTATAATATTTTACTTAAAAACGCCTGCGTCCTAGGATTCTTAGGATGAGCAAACACTTCGTTCGGTTCTCCCTCTTCCATAATGATCCCCTCATCCATGAAGATCACTCGATCCCCAACTTCACGAGCAAACCCCATCTCGTGAGTTACAACCACCATAGTCATCCCTTCACGAGCAAGATCTTTCATGACCGCTAGAACCTCGCCTACCATTTCCGGATCCAAAGCTGAGGTGGTTTCATCAAAAAGCATAATCTTAGGTTTCATCGCTAAGGCTCGTGCAATCGCAACCCTCTGTTGTTGCCCTCCAGAAAGGCGGTCCGGATACTCATCCGCTTTGTCGGATAAACCGACCTTATCTAAAAGCTCCAAGCCGATCTTTCGTGCTTCTGCCTTACTCGTTTTACGAACTACCTCTTGAGCGAGAATTATATTTTGAATTGCTGTCATATGAGGAAAGAGATTAAACCGTTGAAAGACCATGCCCACTTCTCGCCGTATCGCATTAACATTCACTTCAGAGTTGAGCGGAATTCCATCGACAATAATTTCTCCGCTCGTTGGTTCTTCAAGTTTATTAAGGCAACGCAGAAAAGTGCTTTTCCCTGATCCACTAGGGCCAATGACAACCACGACTTCTTTCTCACGAATATGACAATCAATCCCTTTAAGAACTTCTAGTTTGCCGAAATATTTATGCAGATTCTTAACGAAGATCATTCTTACCCAACCTCCTCTCCATATAGGCAACCCATTGGGCAATTAACTGAGTCATAACAAGGTAATACAAGGCAGCTGCAATATACATGGGGATTGGTTGATAAGTTCGTCCGGCAATAATTTTCGCGCTATAAAACAGTTCTTGGATCGCTATAATCGATAAAAGAGATGAATCTTTGAGTAAGGCAATAAACTCATTGCCCAAAGGCGGTATAACCCGCTTAAACGCTTGAGGTAGGATTACATATCTTAATGACTGACCTTGAGTCATTCCTAACGAACGTGCCGCCTCCGATTGCCCACGGTCAATAGATTGAATTCCAGCCCTAAATATTTCGGCAATATATGCGCCGGAATTAAGGCCCATTGCCAAGACCCCTGCTATATATTGATAGTTATCTGGCAAGGTATCCCAATTAAGGAGTTTGGGAACTAAAAAATAAACTAGGAAAATTTGCACCAGCAATGGGGTTCCTCTAAAAAAGTCTATATAGGCAATCGAACCTGCGCGCAACAACTTGTTCTTGGACAAACGCGCCAAAGCCATAAAAAGTCCAATCACAAGTCCAATGGCGACTGCACCAGCGGTCAGCTCCAATGTAAGTAATGCGGCTTTATTCAGAATGGGGATGCTATCTATGGCTGCCTTCCAGTTTAGACCCACAAAAAATCCTCCTTCTTCATAGTAAATTAGTTTAGCTAAAATTTAATATCTGGGACTTCATGACGTAGCCTCCAATGACGTTAGTCCCTTAACAAATACTATCACGCTGTTGTTCCGGTTTCGCCGAAGCAGAAAAGTGGAACTCCCACTTAAAGAAGTTGGGAGCTTTAGAATTAATGTAAACTATGCCCGACTATTAGATGCTATTGTCTGCATAAAATTATACATTTTACTGTTAATTTATACAAGGAAAAAGTTATTCTCAGAGGTACAATTCATTTTGAATGAATATACACAACAAGGACTAATTATACACATAGGAAACAATTATTTCAACGTCCAATTTCCTCCATCATCCCCTAATCTTGATAACCTCAATGAACTCTCCAGTTGGTAAAAAAATAAAGGAGGGCACATTTAGCGCCTTCCTTTATCATTTAGTTTTATACTTTAAGTTATTGATTCAAATGGGTTCTTTAGAACTTTGGTGCATCTCTTTTGAACCACTTCTTGTAAATATTGTTGTATTCTCCATTGTCCATGAGTTTCTTCAGGGAGGCATTCATTTTGCCGCCTAATTCTTTATTGTCTTTCTTCATAGCTATGCCATAAAACTCTTGGTCAACATTTGCTTCTACCGAGGTGATTTCAGCTTTTTCATTTTGAGCTTGGAACCAGAGTACAACAGGACCATCGGCGACAACAGCTTCAACTCCGCCGTTGAGAAGATCGTTCATGGCATCAGGAGTTGTATCAAACTTTCTTGGTTCGATTCCGGCTTTTTCAACGACTTCTTGCCCGGTCGTACTTAGTTGAACCCCAACCTTTTTACCTTTTAAGTCAGCCAATACTTTAAAGCTGGAACCCTTTTTCATGGCTATATATTGAATAGCTCTAAAATACTTATCACTAAATTGAACACTTTCGGCCCGCTTCGGGGTGATTGTCATAGCGGAAATCACCGCATCGTATTTTCCAGCTT
>NZ_JYNH01000027.1 GCF_000960765.1 Desulfosporosinus sp. I2
AACCCTTGAAGAAATATTACAAAGGGGTCTACAATCTAGCCCGATTGGACAATGTCTTGTAGAGCGCAGTGTGGCGGGCTGGAAGGAAATTGAGTATGAGGTTATGCGAGACGACGCGGATAACTGTATTACGATTTGCAACATGGAAAATATTGATCCGGTTGGAATTCATACCGGGGATAGTATCGTAGTCGCACCGTCCCAAACGTTAACGGATGTTGAATATCAGATGCTACGGGCGTCATCCTTAAAAATCATTCGTGCTTTGGGGGTCAATGGGGGCTGTAATGTCCAATTCGCCTTAAATCCAACCAGTCGGGAATATGTTGTCATTGAAGTTAACCCACGGGTCAGTCGTTCCAGTGCACTTGCATCTAAAGCCACAGGATACCCTATTGCCAAAATGGCCGCCTTGCTGTCTGTAGGATTTACTCTTCCAGAATTGACAAATCCAGTGACCGGGAATACCAGTGCCTGTTTTGAGCCAGCTCTAGATTATGTCGTGGTCAAGTTTCCTCGTTGGCCGTTTGACAAGTTTCCTGCCGCGGACCACCGTCTTGGCACGCAAATGAAAGCGACCGGAGAAGTCATGGCTATGGAACGGACTTTAGAAGGAGCCTTGTTGAAAGCGGCACGTTCCTTAGAAATTGGAAGTGTGGGACTTCGGATCAAGGCCTCAGGTGGATGGACAGAGATGGAGATTGAGGATAAGCTAGTTCGAACGGATCATGAGCGTTTTTTTGCGGTGGCTGAAGCGTTTCGCCGGGATTGGACAATTCTTGAAGTTCAAATGCTAACCCAAATTGACCCTTTCTATTTATCTAAAATCAAAGACTTAGTTTCTCTTGAACAGCGGTTGCAGAGGGAGGAGTTAAGCCCTGAGTTACTGCGGTTTGCCAAAGTTCAAGGATTTTCGGACTTAGCGGTAGCGAAGCTTTCCGGGTGTTCGGAAGAGGCCGTGCGTGACATGCGTATAACCTTCGGAGTCATTCCTGTCTATAAGACCGTGGATACTTGTGCGGCAGAGTTTGCCTCAGCAACTCCTTATTACTATTCTAGTTATGAAGAGGAAGATGAGGTTTCAATAAGTACGGGCGCTAAAGTCGTTGTCTTAGGCTCGGGCCCAATCCGAATTGGGCAAGGGATAGAATTTGATTATTGCTCTGTTCATGCCCTGGCTGCTTTACAAGCAGCGGCAGTGGAAGCCATTATGATTAATAATAACCCTGAAACTGTATCCACTGATTTTGATACTGCCGACAAGTTATATTTTGAGCCCTTAACGGTGGAAGACGTGCTTCATGTTTTGGATAAAGAAAAAGCGGATGGGGTATTAGTCCAATTCGGAGGGCAAACGGCCATTAATTTAGCGGGTCGCCTAAGTCTTGCTGGCATACGAATCTTAGGCACGTCGGTCGACGCGATTGATTTAGCAGAAGATCGTGAACGTTTTGCCCAGCTCTTAGGCCAACTCGGAATTCCTCAATCCGAAGGGAGAAGTGTAACATCCGTTGCTCAAGCCAAAAGAGTAGCTGAGGAACTTGAATTTCCGATGATCGTTCGTCCTTCCTACGTCATTGGAGGACGTGCTATGCAAGTTGTCGAAACTCTCGAGGAACTTGAAGATTATTTGAGAAGGGCCATTCACCTCTCTGAAGAGCATCCAATTTTGGTGGATAGGTACTTAGAAGGAAAAGAAGTAGAAGTGGATGCTGTTTCGGATGGAGAAACAACTGTGATCGCGGGTATTATGGAGCACATTGAGCGTGCGGGAGTCCACTCAGGGGACAGTTTGGCGGTTTATCCGCCCCAAAGTTTAACCCCTGCTGAAATAGAACAAATTCAGGATTTTACCTGTCGTCTTGCCGAGGGAATCGGTATCAAAGGGCTTATAAATATTCAATATGTCGTAGTGCGAGGCAAAGTATATGTGCTTGAAGTAAACCCCAGGGCGAGCCGTACAGTGCCTATCCTTTCTAAGGTCACGGGAATCCCTTTAGTAAACTTGGCAGTTCAGGTTTCCCTAGGTAAAACCTTGAAGGAGATGGGATACACCCATGGGCTCGCTCCCGAGGTACCGTTCGTCGTCGTAAAGGCTCCGGTTTTTTCTTTTGAAAAATTGACTAAAGTTGAAACTTCTCTGGGACCGGAAATGAAATCGACCGGTGAAGTCTTAGGGATGGACACTCAATTTGGACACGCTTTGGCCAAAGCGTTTGCGGCCTCAAATATTCCGCTCCCCAACGACGGCAACATCTTAGTTTCTGTGGCGGAAAAGGATCGCCCAGAAGCCATCACCCTAGCCCGCCAACTCGCTCAGTTAGGGTTTGGAGTCAAGGGAACTGGAGACACGGCTAAGGCTTTAGCCTTGTGTGGGGTAGAGGTTGAAGAGGTCAGTGAATCCAGCGAGGCCCTTCAAGAGGCCATTCGGCAACGGAAATTTTCCTTTATTCTCAGTACTCCCACCAAAGGAGTTCCGGAGAGGACTGGTTATTTATTAAGAAGATTAGCGGCGGAACACGGAGTTCCCTGCTTCACATCGATGGATACGGCTAAAGCAGTCGTTCGGGCCTTATATGAAATTCGAAGCCATACCACTCCCCAGGTGCTTTCGTTACAGGAGTATCTGGCCTTGTAGAAGGAAAGATTTTTTTGAACAAAGGGGACTGAAGGGGGTAATTTCAAAGTTAAAATCTATTCTGAATGAGATCGATGAAAACGCTTTTGTTACCATTAGTAGCGTGCATGAAGTTATGGGCGGTCGGTTTAAAAAGAGGGCTATTCATTAATGGGTCGTATTAATAAAGTTGAGGATGAAAAAACTCCTGCTCGATAATTCGTCGAGCGGGAGTTTTAAAGTTGCTAAATGGGTGAAAGCTTCGTTCCACATTTTGGACAATATGCCGTCCCTGCATTTGCTCTTCCACATGAGGGGCAATATTGGGGCGTTTCTGTAGGGGAATTTGGCAAAGGCTCTTCAGGTTCAGATTTTTTTAAGGATATCTTGGGCTCTTCGGATTGAAGGCCTACATTAGATCGATGTTCAGCGGGAGGGTCATTAACGTCCTGGGAGGAAGTGAATGGCAGAGTTGGGATGGGGGTTTGTGTTTCAGGACAGGGTTTTGTAGAATAGGTAGTAGTACGGAAGAAAACAAGAGTTTTGCTATTGAATTATTATGCATATGAATGTATAATAATTCATATTAAAGGAGTGGGTAACGATGGCAAATATTGATCAAACTATTTTTAAAGGACGAGACTTTATTTCGCTTCATGACTTTTCTCAAGATGAATTAAACTGCATTATCGATGTAGCTAGGGAGCTTAAAGTAGATCAAAAAGCGGGACGCCCTCGTCAAGTGCTTCAAGATAAGACTTTAGGAATGATTTTTACCAAGTCTTCAACTCGAACTAGGGTTTCGTTTGAAGTTGGAATGTATCAATTGGGGGGGCATGCCCTCTTTCTGAGCGGTCGAGATATCCAACTGGGGAGAGGGGAAACCATTGCCGATACAGCCCGTGTCCTTTCACGGATGGTAGATGGGATTATGATTAGAACCTTTAGCCATCAAGAGGTCTTAGACTTAGCGGAATTCTCGACGATTCCTATCATCAATGGACTTACGGATCTGTTACATCCCTGTCAGGTATTGGCTGATCTTATGACTATTCAGGAGCATAAAGGACGTCTATCCGGTTTAAAGCTGGCCTACGTAGGTGATGGAAATAACATGGCCCATTCGCTGATGTTTGGCGGAGCAAAAATGGGATTGCATGTGGTAATCGCTTCTCCGCCTGGATATAAGCCAGATCCCAAGATAGTCGCACTGGCTCAGGCAGATGCCAAAAATAACGGTGGATTTGTAGAAGTGGTGGATGATCCTATGGAGGCAGTAAAAGGTGCAGATGTTCTTTACACTGATGTATGGGCAAGTATGGGTCAAGAAGAAGAAGCCCAAATAAGAATGGCAGCCTTTAAAGGGTATCAGATTAATTCGAACGCTTTGAAATTAGCGAACCCTTCAGCCATTGTACTTCATTGTCTTCCGGCTCACCGTGGGGAAGAGATTACCGAGGATGTGATAGAGGGGGCCCAGTCAGTCGTCTTTGATGAGGCAGAAAATCGTCTGCACGCCCAAAAGGCGATTATGGCTTTAACGATGTAGTAGCTTAAAGTGAGTGAAATATGACGAGAAATTATCTTGTGATACGATGAGGATTACGACGAAGAGGGATTGGCATTTCATTTGTTGAATATACGCAAGTCGAGTATGCAAGTCAAGAACCGTCCCCAACTTGCATGACTTTAGTAAGGTAGCTGAAATCATTTAAAAAGAGGGAGATTTATTATGAAAAAAGTAGTATTAGCTTATTCCGGTGGTTTGGATACGTCGATTATTATACCCTGGCTCAAAGAAACATATGGGTATGAAGTCATTGCTATGGCTGCAGATCTTGGTCAGGGGGAAGAGTTAGCTCCTCTGCAGGAAAAAGCCATTAAAAGTGGTGCGAGTAAACTGTATATTGAAGATTTAAGAGAAGAGTTTGTATCGGAATTTATCTTTCAGACGTTAAAAGCGGGAGCGGTTTATGAAGGAAAGTATCTTTTGGGAACTTCCTTTGCTCGTCCACTAATTGCTCGGCGTTTAGTAGAGATCGCGGAAAAAGAGGGGGCAGTTGCGGTTGCTCATGGCGCGACTGGCAAAGGAAATGACCAAGTGCGTTTCGAGCTTAGTGTTAAAGCCTTGAATCCAGACCTAGAAATCATTGCACCCTGGCGGATATGGGATCTCAAGTCTCGCGAGGATTGCATCGATTATGCTGCTGCACGTGGAATTCCTGTTCCGGTGACTAAAGATCGTCCCTATAGTATGGATCGCAACCTCTGGCATTTAAGTCATGAAGGAGGAGACCTAGAAAATCCATGGAATGAACCTAAACGAGATTTATTCCTAATGGGTGTTTCTCCAGAAGATGCACCTGATGAGGCTACCTACTTAGAGCTGGGCTTTGAACAAGGGATACCCACCTCGTTGAACGGTCATAAAATTGCCCCCGTGGCCCTGTTAGAAGCTCTTAACGAATTAGGTGGGAAAAATGGGGTTGGGATCGTTGATATGGTGGAGAACCGCTTAGTAGGGATGAAATCTCGTGGCGTCTATGAGACCCCAGGGGGAACGATCCTTTATATGGCGCACCAAGCTTTAGAACATCTCACCCTCGATCGCCTTACGCTCCATTATAAAGAACAAATTGCCTTGAAATATGCCGAGATTGTTTACGATGGAGTATGGTACTCACCACTTCGTGAGGGGTTAGATGCCTTTGTTAATGTAACTCAGAAAAATGTCACGGGTACGGTACGCGTAAAATTATATAAAGGAAATTGTTCCTTAGCGGGCACAAAATCACCCTACTCCCTCTATAATGAAGCTTATGCTACCTTTGGTGAAGATGGGGTATATGACCAAAAGGATGCCGGCGGATTTATTAACCTTTTCGGGCTTCCGTTAAAAGTAAGAGCATTAATGGAGAAAGAATCAGGGTTGCGCAGCAAATAGTAGGATCAGATAATAAAAATCGAAACAATAAGTCGTGGTAAACTTAGAGAATTCAGACAAGCTAAACAAATATTTGATAAAATAAGCTATGCAAGATAAGCGCCGACACCCGGCGCTTTCTTCTCACTGCAGATTCCGAGTCGCTATAGTACTGTTAAATGAGGCGAATTGGAACGATAACCATAATCCAAATACAACTGATTAAGTCATTCCAATAACTAGGACTAGGAGGTACCAGATTAGCAAATCGTTAAGATGTTTCTATAAAATGACGGTTTGGGAAAAGGGTTGCTCGAAAAGATTTTACTTGAAAGGACGATGTAACGTGAAGCTCTGGGGTGGACGTTTTGAAAAGACTACGGATGCATTGGTGGAAGATTTTCATTCCTCAATACGTTTCGATCAACGCTTATACAAACAAGATATTCAAGGGAGCATAGCCCATGCCAGAATGCTCGGTAGTGTCGGGGTTATCTCTGAAAAGGAAGCAAACGAGTTGATTGAGGGTCTTGCTGGGATATTTGAGGATATCCAAGCGGGAAAGGTAGAGTTCGAGATTGGCGCTGAAGATATACATATGAATGTTGAGAAGCTCTTAACCGAGCGGATTGGTCAGGTAGGAAAAAAACTTCATACCGGGCGAAGCCGCAATGACCAAGTCGCTTTAGATCTTAGGCTTTATTTGAGAGCGGAAATCGATCAAACGAAGGTTCTAATAGAGCGCCTAATTCATACACTTCTTAATTTGGGAGAAGAACATCTTGAAACATGGATGCCTGGCTACACACATATGCAGAAGGCACAACCGATCACCATGGCCCATCACATGATGGCTTATGTTCAAATGTTTTTGCGAGACCTTGATCGACTCAAAGATACCCGTAAACGCTTGAATCTCTCTCCTCTCGGTTCAGGGGCCATGGCTGGAACCACGTTCCCCCTCGACAGAGAGAAGGCCGCTTTGGAACTAGAATTTGATGGTGTAACCTTAAACAGCATAGACGGAGTGAGTGATCGAGATTTTGCCCTTGAATTTCTATCAGCTGCAGCTATTCTGATGATGCATCTAAGCAGAATGTGTGAGGAGCTCGTCCTCTGGTCCAGTGGGGAATTTCAGTTTATCACTATGGATGATGCCTATTCTACCGGATCAAGCATCATGCCTCAAAAGAAAAACCCTGATGTTGCAGAATTAGTGAGGGGAAAGACGGGGCGTGTTTATGGGGATTTGATGGCCTTATTAACCGTTATGAAGGGACTTCCGCTTGCTTATAATAAAGATATGCAAGAGGATAAAGAACAGGTTTTTGATGCAGTGGACACAATTCAGAAATGCTTACTAGTAGTGGAACCCATGTTAAGAACCATGCAGGTTCATCGGGAGACGTTGTCCCGTGGGGCAAAAGGTGGCTTTACGAACGCAACAGATCTCGCGGATTACCTAGCCAAGAAAGGCTTACCCTTTCGAGAAGCCCACGAGCTAGTTGGGCGGATTGTTTTACACTGCAGTAAACAGGGAATTGGGTTGGAAGACTTAAATTTAAGTGATTATCAGGCACTTTCCCCGATTTTTGAAGCAGATTTGTTTGAAGCCATAGGTATCGAATTTTGTGTAAGGGCCCGTAAGATTAAAGGGGGGCCTTCCCCCGAAACCGTTGCCCAAGGAATCCAATTAAGTCGCCAAGTATTGGAAAATTTAAGTTGGTAATCCACGCACTTGTTGGCAGAGTAACAAATTACAGACAATTAATGACAAGAGCTTTTCGACGATTGTCGAATTAGCTGAATATAATGATAAATCATCAGAGTTATAGATAAAAGATTGTGGGCAGATAAAAAAATATAAAATTAAAGGCTAAATACCCGTATAGGGTTTAGCCAAAGTTTGTACCACACTATATTGGTGGCTTTTTCCTTGGAGGTTTTACAAAACACAGGAAAAACCTGTGTATAGTGTGGATAACTCTGTGGATAACATCCTAAAACAATCAATTTTGACGTGGATAAGTTAGGGATAGACGGTGGAAAACTGAAGGAGGCTTGTGGATAACTTCTAAAGAGGTTCGAGGAAATGCGACAATATCAATCAAAAAAATCTAAAGGTGTTCCCTTTAGGTTTTTATTTTAGGCATAAAGCAGGAAAATCCTACCGTGAGGTCGAAATTCTCACGCATGATTTCATCAAGATATTGCATGCTATAGATTATAGATGACAACATGATTTAAGCATAGTGTGAAGCGAGGCTATATAATGGAAAATCAAACCATGTTAACAGATCTTTATCAATTAACGATGATGCAGGGTTATCTAGCCAACGGTTATCACAACAAGGAAGCAGTTTTTGATGTCTTCTTTCGTGAGCTACCATTTAAAGGAGGGTATGCTTTAGCTGCAGGACTTGAACAAGTCGTTGAATATATCGAAAATCTCTCTTTTTGTGAAGAAGATTTGGCGTATTTGAGAAGCCTAAACCTGTTTACTGAGGAATTTATTGAAGAACTGCAAAACTTTCATTTTACAGGGGAAATAGATGCTGTACCAGAAGGGTCCGTAGTTTTCCCTTATGAACCACTGATTCGGGTAAAAGGACGAATTTTTGAAGCACAGCTCCTTGAAACCACCATTCTGAATTTAGTCAACTTCGAGACTCTAATTGCTACAAAAGCTTCACGGGTGGTTACAGCCACAGAGGGCGGTGCGGTCATGGAGTTTGGTCTGCGCAGAGCGCAAGGACCGGACGCCGGAATTTTAGGAGCACGAGCTGCCTTTATCGGAGGATGTCAATCAACGTCCAATGTTTTAGCCGGCAAACGCTACAAAATCCCTGTTTCGGGGACTCAAGCGCATAGCTGGATCCAATGCTTTCCCTCAGAGTTGGAGGCATTTCGCGCATATGCACGTACTTTTCCAGATCGATGTTTGCTGCTTGTCGATACCTATAGTGTTTTAAAGTCAGGGGTGCCGAATGCGATAACGGTTGGACTTGAGCTAGAAGCAGAAGGCTATCATTTCCAAGGAATTCGTTTAGACAGCGGAGACTTAACCTATTTGTCTAGAGAGGCCCGACGGATGCTGGATGATGCTGGACTTACACGTTCAATTATTGTGGCCTCAAATGATCTAGATGAAGAAACTATCTTTGCCATTCGAGCACAAGGTGCAGCAATCGATTCTTGGGGGGTTGGCACAAATCTCATTACATCCAAAGATTGGCCTTCCTTAGGAGGAGTTTACAAGCTAGCTGCTGAGGGAGAAAAGGGGGTTTTTCATCCACGACTTAAGGTTTCAGAAAACATCTCCAAGATTACTAACCCCGGCATCAAAAAAGTCGTGCGTTTCTACGATCGAGCCGGAAAGGCCATGGCAGATCTTATCGCACTGGAGGATGAAGTTTTCGCAGAAGGGAAACCGCTGACGATTTTTGATCCTATCCAAACGTGGAAAAGAAAAACGTTAACCAAGTTTAAGACCAAAGAACTCTTAACCCCAGTCTTTAGAGAGGGGAAACGAGTCTGTGAATTGCCAAATCTTAACGATATTCAAACCTATGCCCGAAAGGAATTAGACACTTTCTGGGATGAAGTGAAGCGATTGACGAATCCGCACCGTTATATTGTGGATTTATCGACTGGTCTCTTTGATATGAAACAACAATTACTCTTAACCATTCATAACGATATTAAATCTAATAATCAAGGGGTGGACTAAAATGTGGACAACCGATGAATTAACAGAACGTATCAATCAAGCGGTAGACTGGTTACGCACAAAGGTCACAGAAGCCAACGCTAAAGGATTAGTGGTAGGAATTTCTGGAGGGGTTGATTCAGCCGTTGTCGCCGGACTTTGCAAATATGCATTTCCGGATAATTGTGTGGCCGTGATAATGCCCAGTAATTCAAATCCTGAAGACCAAGAAGATGCGCTGTGGATTGCCGAAGGGTTTGACATTAGGCCTATAGAAGTGGACTTAAGTAATGCTCATACCCTGATCTTCGAACAAGTCATGAAGGGTCTGAAACAAGGCGGAAGAGATGTAGTAGGGGGAAAGATGAGTCAGGGGAATTTAAAGGCTCGGTTACGTATGTCGACACTGTATACTGTAGCCAATGCCCTAAATTACTTGGTTGTGGGTACGGATAATGCTCCCGAAAGCTATACTGGATACTTCACAAAGTATGGCGATGGTGGTGTGGATCTTTTGCCGATTAGTTCTCTCACTAAAGCCGAGGTGCGTGCTTGGGCGGGGATGTTAGGCCTTCCTTTGAGAATTGCAACTCGTGTCCCTACTGCTGGACTTTGGCCTGGACAGACGGATGAATCGGATCTAGGACTAACCTATGATCAGATCGACCGATATTTACTGGGGGAAACGGTTGCCCCTGAGGTAGAAGAACGTCTTGAAACCTTGCATCGCCAAAGTGAGCATAAACGTCATATGCCTCCCAGCCTCGAGCTTCCAAAGTTGAAGGAGATCGAGTAACGTGCGAATTGGGGTAGACATTGATGGGGTTGTCTCTGATAGTTATCCAGTTTGGTTACAAGAGTTGAATCGACACTATGGAAAGAACATTGCTGTCATAGACGATTATGACATGCATTTAACGTTTGATGTTCCGCCTGAAGATATGAACGATTTCTTTGTTGGTAATGTGGAACGGTTACTTATGATGCCCGAGCCAATTCCCGGTGCCAAAGAAGGGATTGAAACACTTCTTCAAGAGGGACATGAAGTGATTTATATTACGGCTAGGACACCTGATCAGAAGGACCTTACCATACAGTGGTTTAAAATGCGAGAAATTCATCATGAACATGTGCTTTTTACCGGATTTGATAGTAAAGTAGATTTTGTTAAGCAATGGGGAATTGAGGCTTTTATCGAGGATTATCAAGTGAATGCGAAATTAATCTCCGAATGTGGAATTCCGGTATTCTTACTTGATACGACTTACAATCAAGAGGAACTTCCAACGGGCATTACACGTTGTCATAACTGGGACGAAATCCTTAAAGGAATACAGGGACTTAATCCCTAGAATGTAAAGAGAGACATTATTATATTGCAACTTAAAAATGCCCTCCCGTAGTAGAATGTAATATCATTCTACTACGGGAGGGCTCGTTGTCGTTAGTCAGCTGACAATCCCTAATCCGACCTTATAAATATCTCCTGCCCCTAGGGTAAGGACGAGATCTTCAGGTGCAATTGTTTCAGTAAGATAATTTTTGATGTCATCCAACGGTCCAATGTAGCGGGCTTCGATCCCTTGAAGCTGGATCAGTTCTGCTAAATTCACAGCAGATACGGTGTAATGTTCTTGCTCTCGTGCTGAAGCAAAAATGTCAGCAATTACAACTTCATCGGCTCCTTGAAAAGCTTGTGAGAACTCAAGCAGAAGTTTTTCGGTGCGACTAAATGTATGAGGCTGGAAAATAGCTCGAATACGTCGATTCGGGAAGGAAAGCCGTGCTCCTTCGAGGGTCGTGCGGATTTCGGTAGGATGATGGGCATAGTCATCGACAATCATTGCCCCATTGGTATTACTACCTATATGTTCAAATCGTCGTTTAGTTCCATTGAAGAGGCTTAAGCTAATTAGAATTTGGTCGATGGGGATTCCGATTTCCCGGCAAACGGCAATCGTTGCCAAGGCATTAATAATATTGTGTTTCCCTGAGACGTTCAGATTCAGGTCTCCTAGATAGTGACCCTTAACCATGATTTTCATGGAGCTTTTTTCGTCTTTAAACTTAATCTCAGTTGCCCTGATATCCGCCGATTCAGAGAGCCCAAAAGTGGTAATGGGTGCGGACCCTTTAATAGCCTCTCGATTAGGATCTTCAGCCCAAACATAAATATGACCGCGCTCTGGAACCTTGATGGCTAGTTCTGCAAACGCTGAGATAACATCCTCAAGGTCCTTAAAATAATCCGGATGATCAAATTCTAGGTTAGTGATAATGAGGTGTTCGGGAGAGTAGTTAAGGAAATGGCGCCGATATTCACAAGACTCTGCTAGGAAGAATTCGCCTTTACCGCAATGTGCATTACCGCCAATATTAGGCACATCACTACCGACCACGATGGTTGGGTCCAATCCGGCTTGGAGCATAACTAGCCCAATCATGGCAGTTGTAGTTGTTTTACCGTGTGTTCCAGTGACAGAAATACCACGTTTTTTAGCAAGTAATCGCCCGAGATATTGAGGGTAAGTCAAAATTGGAATATTTAACTCCAGGGCCCGAGAAATTTCCGGATGCTGATTTGTGTACGCAGCAGAGATGACTACTAAATCTGCATTTTCCACATTTTCCGGAGAAAACCCTAAAACGGGAATATGGGCACGCTCTAAGACAAAGTCAGTATAAAAACGTTCTTCAACATCAGATCCTGTTATAATAGCATCCTCGAGCTGTGCACTAATTTGAGCAAGTGCGCTCATTCCGGTCCCTTTGATACCTACAAAATGAATATGTAATGCCAAGGCATATCGTCCCTTTCATGTATAAACTCTACCCTCCATTATACCCAAACTTGAGCTGAAAAGTATCATTTTATGTTAGGAAAATTTTAACTAACTATTATTGGGCGGTTTTCGTTCGTAACCAGTGACCATGGCCTGAAGACGACTGATATCTTCCGTTGAACTTAGATAAATGTGGACAGGGATCGTCGCCAAAAAATAAATGGTAATAGTAAACTTTATCCAACGAAGAACTTGAAACCCTCCTACTAGATGCCAAAGCCAAATTAAATGCTTCCCTTGCCAATAGGAGACTAGACCGAGGAGACTGGCAACCAGAAAAAGAAGGAACCAAGAAAAATAGATTAACAATTGTCCACTATTATACTTTCTACTGGGCGGGGGAGCCGGACGAAGGAAGAAATAATAGGCCATTAGTTTGGGAAGACGCTTGAGATCATGGATTTTTGGGATCAATGAATTATCCCGTTGGATCAAGGCATCGGCGATTCTTAGAGCCACAAATCCCAATGCAAACCAGCCAAAGACTAGGTGGGCAGTCAACACCTTCCCATAGTTTAGAATCAAAAAATTTGCCGGTTTATGTAATTCAAGGCCAGTTAGGAGAATTACAGTTAGACTTGCTGCGAATCCCCAGTGAAAGATTCTAACCCATATCGGCTGAAAAAGGACCATCTCTCCTTTAATGGATGCCCGTTTTAGCTTTATTAGGACAGGTTTTCTCATTTTAAACGGCTGCTTCATAAAAAGTTACCTTGCCCCCATTAGGTATACGATTAATCATATCAATTTAAGGGGGTGCTTTCCTTAAAATATGCGATCAGACTTGAATCTTTAGTTTATATAAATTTTGGCCGTCCATAATATGGACACTGCAGGAAAAACAGGGGTCAAAGGAGCGGATAATCCTGCCCGCTTCCATGAGATCCTCAGTTTGGATTTTTAAACCGAGTAAAGATGACTCCCCGACACTTCTGGTTCCTGTTTCATCCCTTGACCCAAAGTTTAGGGCAGACGGTGTAATGATTTGATAGTGATTAACTCGCCCATTTTTTATAGACACCCAATGTCCTAAGCTTCCACGCATGGCTTCGTGGAGACCGATCCCAATCCCGGAGTCCTGCTCCATTTTAGTATCAAGTGTTTTCGACCCAGGTTCAAGACGATTAAGCCATTCCAAAGTGGTTTTAGCAAGCTTTTTGAGTTCTAGTGCGCGTGCCCATGTTCGGGGAATGGCACCATGACCGATGACTGCTTCTTTGTTGATAATAGCTCGCGCTAAAGGTCCTACTTCAACAGGCTGGCCGCGGTAACGAGGAGATTTAACCCAAGAGTACCCTTTGGCTTGACTGAGGTCGGGGACAGTATCCTCTTCCATAGGGTGTAAAGGACCATGGGGTTTATACCAAGCGTTTGTCACATCCTCCGTGACTTGTTGTTCATCGAAGTTTTCTTGCTTTCCTTGGAGAATCACACCTTGCGGGAAAAGGGTGCTTCCCTCAGGACTGGAAAAACCTCCGACTGACAAGTAATTGCCGTTCCCTTTACCCAGGTTGATGTACTCAGGATAACGCTCCTTAATCAATTCAACATCCGGAAGCAAGACATCGTCAATAAAACTCAGAACTTCCATTATGTATCCCTGATATCGGCTCACTTTATCGGCATCAACTTCCATAGTCGTACCACCGGGAACAAGCCCATGACCATGAGGCGCTTTGCCGCCGAAAACTGCAAAAGCAGCATGGGCAACTCGAGATATTTCTATAGCTTTGAAATAGTGTTCGGTCATAGCAGTTGTTTCTTGACTGGATAAACGAAGGTCGAATTCGGAATGAGGAAGAAAAGGAGCAATGTCCGGGCCACGGAAATAATCCGGTAGGATGTATAGATAAAGGTGTCGAATATGATTTTGGATAAAGTCACTGGCCAAGATGAGATTGCGTACTAACAATCCGTTCGGAGGAACGTGCATTCCTAAAGCCTGCTCAACTGCCAGTGCCGCAGTAATAGCGTGAGCGGAGGAACAAATACCACAAATGCGTTGGGTGTAATAAGGCATATCCATAGCAGATCGACCGACAAGAATCTGTTCGAATCCTCGATAGAGAGTATCAGAAATAAAGGCGTCTTTGATTTCCCCATTTTCTAGCCAGGCCTCTAATAACATGGGAGCGTGAAGTCGGGTCAACGGAAAGATGGTTCTCTTCTCCAGAATGTTCACTCCTTGTTTGGGAATAAATTTAGAATTTTTTCATACTAGTCAGAAAGTATAACTTCGTTGTATACTGCAAGAAGGCTAATACGTGCGAAGACAGTGTATTCGTCTGGAAGCATAAGGGCAACTAAGGCGGCCGCCTACGCCAAGGCTGCAAGCTGGTTTACACGTGCGAAGACAGTGTCTTCGGGCGCCAGCCAAGTTTTCTTTATCTAGGCTACAGAACTTATTTCATGTTCTTCTTAAGTTTATATTGATGGATAGTCTTCACTTTTTTAACGCTAGGCCTATTTGGAGCCTTGACAGAGGCTTTAAGTAAATTCTTTTGGAGTCGGCCATTATAGAGCGCAGTGGCAGCATGCCCTACTAGAGCGACAGAGGTCAATCCTAAAACTCCAAGTCCGATCGCATCAGTAGAAACTTTAGTTCCTCCAGGGAAGGGGATATCGGGTAGGTGAGCAGTAAAGGGCGACATTAAATCCGGGTAACCGGGTTCAGTACATCCGATGCAGGGCGTGTTACACCCAATTGGCCAATTGAGATGGTCATTCCAACGGCGAATCGGACAGTCGGCATAGGTAACAGGTCCTTTACAGCCAACTCTAAAAAGACACTGCTTTTGTCCTATATCTGTGGCGAAAATTCCTTGATCATAGTCACGCCTGCGAGGGCAACGGTTATGCACAGTTTCTGCATAAAAAAGTTTTGGCCTTCCGAATTTTTCAAGTTCAGGTTCACCATATAAGGCTAGATGGAGTAGGGTTCCCATAATCCAATCTGGATGGGCAGGACATCCAGAAACATTAATAACTCTTCGTTCGGGGAGAATGTTCTGTACCCCAGTCGCCTGAGTTGGATTGGGATAACCTGCAACTGGGCCGCCGAAAGTCGCACAGCTGCCAATAGCAACCACGTATTTGGCTTTAAGGCCCATGCGTCTGACAAGTTCCAGCCCAGTAATAAGCTTACCATTATCAAAGACTACATGGTTATAATGACCGTTGTCACGCTGGATCATTGAACCTTGGACAATCAAAATATATTCGTTGGGCATTTTTTCATAGGTTTCCTGAAGCACTTTGTAGGCGCTAGCTCCCTGAGTCTGCATCATGCTCCAATCATAGCGCCAATCAACGATGTTACTGAGGATATCGGAAAAGGTTGGGGTCCAAATATTATCAAGGGAGATGCTATCCCCAGTACAAGTGCCTGTCTCAATCATCACCACGGGAAGTTTTTTAACCTCACCAGCTACGACTGATTGGGCTAAGGATGGGGCAATAAGTTCACAAAAGTTACCCATAATGGCGCCTTTAATGACTAATTTCAAAAAGTCCCTTCGGCTTAGCATATAACTCCCCTTGAGAGGGTATTATTTCCAGAAAGGCAAAGTTAAACCCTAAAAACTCCATTAAAAATAAGAAAAAAAAAATATTTGACGAAATCACAAAAATGGAGTAAAATTACTATCGTCCGTGTAATGCCGATGTGGCTCAGAGGTAGAGCAGCTCACTCGTAATGAGCAGGTCGTCGGTTCGATTCCGACCATCGGCTCCATAGGAAACTTAGACCCCGCAAGTGATTGCGGGGTTTTTAGTTTTATGCAGAGGTTGCATAAAACTAGGTAATGGGGACATTTTGGGACAAGCTTTACAAATTGGGACAGAATGAAACTTAGTAATAACCTAAAAACAAAAGAACTGGCTGGCTTTAGCTTCAATATAATTGTGGTTGAGACGCCCTTGAATACGTAGAACATAAGAAAAGATAACCACGAACTAAGGATAGTTAACTGGTCGTGGTTATTTATTTACAGTCAAAAGAGAACGAGTGGGTTAATCGAGGCCATTAGATTTAGGCAGATCCGTAATGATAATGTTACCTTGAAAAAGGCCCCACAATTCTCCCGTTAAAGAGAACGTGGGGCACGAAGACCCTCTGAAAATTATTGGCGCTCTTAAGTTAATATTCTATCATTAGAATATCAAAAACAATTAGGGACTATAAACGCTCATTGTCTTATGAACCATAATATGCGTCATAATGTTCATCAACATATTCTGGTAATGGCTTAATTACAGATAAGGTGAGCTCTAACGAAGGCATTGAAAGAGTCTCTTCTAAAAGACTAACTCCATCAAAATGATCTGACCACACATTACTTGACACACGTCGGGATAAGCAGGATATGTAGAAACCATATTCAAAGTAATCAAGGCAGTTGAAGAGATGTGCAACTGTCCTCTGTCTCGAATTACCCCCAAAAAAAGTGGCGAATGAAAAGTCCACTTTATGCATTTATTCTGAGATAAAACTATTGCTCCTAAATCTTCTGTTGCTTTTATAAATCTTATAGCGGTAGAAATTAAAGATGTATCGTACTTGTTTGATAAATCTATGATAGTTGAGAGACTTAACTCATGTTTTTTTACATCTGGCAAAAAATGATTTGATGGCATTAATAGTTCAGGCGAGAATTGATCGGCCTCTGATTCTGCAATTTTATCAGGAGTGTAGTGATTCAAGTCGTTGAGGCTACATTGATAAGTATCCTGCAGATGTGATGGTATAGAATAATGGCCCAGCTCATGTCCAATACTGAACCGTTTACGATGCCCATATGTTTCTCTGTCGTTTATGATAATCGCTGTTTTTCCGTTCTTTTGTGCTATTAGAGATTCACAACTTAACCCTGAATTGTAATTGAGCACTATTCCAAGGTTCGTACAGATAAGTTCAACAGGTGTCGGTATTGTGTTGATTCTTAATTGGGCCAAAAGCTCCCGAGCGTAATGCTCGGGAGGTAGGGACTGGGTAAGATAACGTGACATTAATCATCACTCTCCCAAGAGGGAGCTAATAATATCTAAATCACTATTAGAAATTGTATTACCTCTCGCGGCTACAGCCTGAGGTGCGAATAGCCTTTCGACCGCATTACGGTTGAATCTCCATTCACGGCCTACCTTTGACGCAGATAATCTACCATCTTTGAGCATGTTATAAATTGTTTGTTGTGAGACTTTTAGTAAATCAGATACTTCTTCCACGTTTAAAAATACTGGCTTTTCGACTAACTCAGAATCAGCATACCCTCGTGCTATTTCCTGGATCATCTTGGCTTCTTCAGGGTCGTACACCTTGTGATTGCAGGGGATACAGACGTAGGGCTCCACCCCCTCGATTTCTATTTTATATTTTCCCCACGATGCGGAGACAGAGGTTTTGATTTTTTCCATCTCAGAACCACAGTATATGCACTTCATTTACTTGTCCTCCTTATCAAAATTCCTCCAATGAATTCCCAAACTTCATCCATGGTAGAACACACTGTTACTACCTCTGGAAAAGGGTAATTATCGGCAACTACTGCATAGTAACCAGGTATGCCAGCAGTAGCTTGTTGAAATACTACTTTAACGTCTCTGCCGTGATATTGAGTTTCGATATTTGTCCCATATAAAATACAATCATAGACTTGATCAATCGTTATCATTCTTTCGCCCATGCGGTCCATGGCGTGTGAAGAAAAGCCAAGTTTTTTACTCCAGGCAGAGGACCTAATAGAATCTTCAGGAGTTCGAGGCATGTTAATAACTCCCTCTCTATAATATAACCTAAATTGATATAAAATAACATAAAATAAAAAAATAAATTTTAGTTATAGCTAGACATATACACCTATCTCCCATAACCGCAGCCGTCTCTCTGGCAAGCAACGCTGAAATCATGAATATACATGTTCACTACCTCTTTAAATACGCTTTGGTGTCTATCCCCTTACTCTGAGCGTAAGGTAACAGCTCATCCCAAAAGTCATTCTCATGAACTATAGTAATCGGATGACCTGTTTTCCTCATAATTACCGCCTTTTCCACCTTTCTTCCATAGCACGAATAAGCCCAACATGGATTGCCATCAGCGCCAACTATGAGATAATCAGTGCTTTTGGTTACGGTGTTACTAAATTTACCTCCAGATAATTCGATTAATGACTTTATCTGTTCTCTCTGGGTAAAAATTGAACTTCCAGTCAAGCAAAACGTTGAATCCTCTATTGTCATCTCAGGGCAAGCTGCGCATATACCTTTAATGTTATACATCGATTTCAATTCGTCCAGCTCAGTCCTGCTTATGTTTAGTGATCGGGACGTATTGACGAATTCACCGAAAAAGGCTTTTAGAATGTTCTTCTCATCCTGATCAATTTTTCCGTCGGCTAGAACCGATATAATCAAACTGTCAATTTCATCATAAGGATAGCAACCTTTTAAGTCGTCGTTTTCAGCAAGCCACTCAGACAAATTTCTTATTTCAGCTTCGGTTACTTCGTTATCGGCCAGTATCCCGTGGCAGAGGCCATAAAGCCGTTGTAATGAGGTAGTAATATAATCATAGAAACCCTCAGAATTTTGGAGGTTTTTAGCAAGCCAAAAAATATCCTGAGCTTCTTCATCCGTTAAGATATTGTCTTCTAGCGCAGAATCAATGATAGGCAATAACTGATTGAAAGGATGCCTGCTTTCATACTTGCGATAAAAGTTACACCAATGGCGTAGTTCATCAAGTTCTTTCGGGGTGATTTTCTTGTCTAGTGTAATCCCTTCTATGATCCCGATAAGCGTATTAAGTATGGTATCTAATTCTGATTTGCTAGTAAATTTCCTATAGGCCATATCGTCATAAGAGCTAATAGCGTTAACCATCTTTTATCATCTCCTTACCTTACTCCATACCCAGGTGCAGTCACCCTGGCACACAATTAAGATATTGTGAATTGACTGTAAGAGACATTTTCCCACATGATTTTTGTCTGAATAATCTAGTTAACATAAACATTTTATCCTTCGACAGTTAAGTAAATATTCCTACCTTATGACACTCTTAATGGTTATGCGACTATTTTCGCAGAAAATATTAAAAGACCTCGTACTGGGCTTTTTATATTTCAGAACAGAATTCCCCTTAATTTTCACCTCACCCACTCAGATAAACTCGCAGACAAAGATCGAACCAGTAGTGTAGTACGGTTCTTTCTCGGTACTCATTGGTTGCTCTGGAATTAATAGCTACATAGTTGTTTCTGTACCGATACAGCTTTTTCCCTTTACGTGTCCAGTCCTCAAATAAATTCTTAAACGTGCTGATAATAACCTCATCAGTTTTTGCCTATGCTTCACTCACAGAATAATCATTTGCTATCCAGTGATGGCACTGGTTTGCGGTTAAAAATGACAGAAAACGACTCGTAATGAGCAGGTCGTCGGTTCGATTCCGACCATCGGGTCCATAGGAAAGTTAGACCCCGCAAGCGATTGCGGGGTTTTTGCTTTGATTTTATGACCAGTTCAATTGCCATTTTAGACTTGTTGTTGCCAACGGTTTTAGAATTTATTTCTATTTTGATATAATTCAGAGGATATCATTATCGGCATTATCTTTGATTCCCTGCTTACTGGGTTTTATATATGGTTATCAATACGTGACAAATAATACGGGGTTGAGTGCCCCATGGACATGTAATAGGAGAGGGGTATTCCCAATAAACCGTAGGATATCCTGTGTAATAGATAACGTGCTGATAATAACCTTATCAGTCTTTGCCTTTGTAACATTGATAGAGTAGTTCCAGATGTGGCTTAGCAGGGTTTGGAGTTCTACTGGAGTTGCCTTCTCTGATAGGTGCGTAGAGGATAGTGTGTAGTCAATTCCATTCTTTGTTCTACCTTAACCTATTAAATTCATTTTACCTTCGTATATCTTTAGCAGTTCATTGATTTGTGAAGTATCCCCGATACCTGAGTATGCCGTCAACTTACTATTGCTAACTGATTTCAATTCATATTCTAACTTGTGATAATCAAAGAAATATTTAAATAAACTTCCATCAAACAGATAAGTTAACACATAAGTTTCAGCGAATGACTCAAAGATACTTACTGGGAAGTTCCAAATATAATCCTTGTTTTTGTACTGGTAAACATTGTTAAAAACGCAGAGTTCTTTGTACTCGGAAAGTCTACCTTTATAATCAGGTTTCCCATTCCACTTAACCCAGTTATCTTCAAGATTCAATATTCCAGTCTCTAGCATTAATTCCCAATCATCTTTAGGCATATCAAGACTATCAACAACATCAATAACTTCATCAAGGATTAACACATAATTCATTTTTTGTAATAACGCCACCACTTCACCGTCACACCTCTGGAACAAAGCGTGTGTTGTACAGATGTTCTCGCCAGCACCTAAGAGTATTTTCAGTGATTCTAATTTGCTACCCTTAAGAGTCAATCACGGTTATCTTCTTCATTTGTAAAACTCCCTTTCAAATTAAAAAGAGACTGGCATTAGTACCAGCCTCTATTTCAAGTTCTCCTAGTTGTTTACACTGTCCTCACATTTCTCACAATTCTCGCAGTTACCATCACAATCACTGCAAACAGGCTCTTTTTTCACCCAGAACACAATAAACTCGTTTTCATCATAGGTCTCATATTTGATGATATCGTTGAACTCGTATCCAAATATTGCCTTTAGCAGTGCTTCCTCTGGGGTATAACCCTCTAGTTTAAATAGTTTTGATACCTCGGCGTAGGTTAAAAGCACTTGACCGCCCTGTGCGAAAGTGAGGAGAGCGACCCTTCTTTCAAAGGGATTTAGTTCTTTGATTTTGTCAAGTACCTTTTTCTCATGAATGTCCTTTGGACATCATTATGAGACAGTTCCTATTGATTAATTTGGTTTTTACAAGAAAGCTATTTCTAGAAGATCACACCTAAAGCGATAAGAATCAAAATAGCAATAGCAATAATTCCTACACCGATACCATGACCAACGCCACTAGAGATAGGGGGATGACAGCATACTCCACTCATTCCACCATAACCCATTCCACCATAACCCATTCCAAACATTAATTATTTCCTCCTTTCAAATTAGAATACAATTCCCATTGCGATAAGCAGAAGAATGATTACGACAACAATCGCAATTCCTTCTCCAAAACGGTTACTTGGTCTGCAACAATCATCACGATCAGCACCACCAAATGCCATGTGCATTTCCTCCTTTGTTAAGAGATAGCACATAATATGCATAGGCTGGATAATGTGGAACAATATGGAAATAAATCACTCCTGAGAATTTGGTTCTATGATGGTAATAAATTTGAACAAACAAGGATAGCCCCCATCTTCGCGCTAAGAGCTATCCTTAGAAGTTTGGGTAGGAGGGACGATAACTTCAGACGCGGTGGCTGGTGCCACTGTACTGGGGGCTGTATCCTTTATGGCAGTTACGTCTCGTTGTTAACTTAGACCCCGCAATCGATTGCGGGGTCTTGTTTTTTATGCAGAGGTTGCATAAACTTCATTTAGTTGCCCAAACGTTGCCCAAATCTAACAAAAGGCTGCTCTGAACTTAATAATCTTCAGATCTATCTCCCCAAGCCTTACCTAACCAAACCGCAGCACTTATACCAATAGCATGGATGACTAAAGATCGAGGACTCAATAAACTCTTTTTGCTTTTCATCATTCTCATCATTTTCATCATTCTCATCATTATAAAAAAACCCCCTATTAACTTTGTAGCAAGTCTAGTTTTTGTTATTTCTGTCTTAATAATACTAGTAAAAATTTGTAAAGCATAAAAGGTTGTTTAAATGAGAGTGAAGGGGTTATTAATATATTTTATCCAGCCTGTCCAATAAATGTTCATGGGAGGAGTAAGGCGTATGATCAGAAGATAAAAGAGTTGAATGTTTCTTCAGATAGGAAAGTAAATTAAAGGATTTTATTTTGTTATGTAGAAGTATTTACAAATATTTGATTTAGGAGATGGAGGTGTATATTTTGAGTTAAGAAGAACCTAGTAATTGTGTAAGATCAGCCATCTCCGAATAATATTTAATTAATAACGGAAATGGGGGGTTGAATTGATAGCAGCAAAATTCTATAGAATAGAAGATTGGGAAAGGTTTGTTGATATAAAAAAGGAGTTAATAGAGTTAAAGGCATATCGACTTAACCTTCAAGAAATGGTAGATAAGAGAACAGAAGAACTTAAGCTAGAGTTCGAGAAAAGGGTAGATATTGAACGTAAATTAACGATGTTAGAACGTGAAGTGTCTAAACTAGAACGGCTTAACGTCATCGGTCAATTGGCGGCAGGTCTTGGACATGAAGTTAGAAATCCAATGACTACAATAAGAGGCTTTCTCCAAATGCTTCAAAACAAAACGGATTTGGTTACATATAAGAGTTATTTCGACCTGATGATTGAAGAAATCGATAGAACGAATTCCATAATTACTGATTTTTTATCAATCGCTAAGAATAACCCGACAGTCAGGAGACGACAGTGTTTAAACCAGTTATTAACTAACTTATTTCCCTTAATCCAAGCAGACGCTTTTAGTCAAGGTAAGAAGTGTGTTTTTGAACCAACAGATATTACAGAGGTTGAAATAGATCCAAATGAAGTTACTCAGCTAGTTTTAAACTTTGCCCGTAACGGTTTTGAAGCAATGCCCCTAGAAGGATGCCTAACTATTAAAACATTTATGGATGGGGAAATCGCCGTTTTAAGTATTAAAGATGAAGGAAAGGGTATCAATAATGAGCACATCTCAAAACTTGGGACTCCATTTTTCACGACAAAAGAAAATGGCACCGGGTTAGGCTTACCAATGTGTTACAGTATTGCAGATAGGCATAATGCACTTATAGAATTTAAGACGGGCACGGATGGAACAACTTTTTTAGTTCGATTTCCCCAACCGCCGGAATAAACACGAATTCTTAGTTGTGATGAGTCATATAGTCCCTCAGCCATAGCATATGAAATTCTTCATCTAGAAGATATTCCATAAGAGTATCGCGGAGTTCAGAATAATGTTTATTTTTGCTCTCCGTAATAAACGTTCGATAAGCTTGCATAGCCTTATTTTCTAATGCTATACCCAGCTTGCATGTATTATGCCGACCCGTTGACCCTACCATCTCGCCTACAAAATCTCCGGCTAAATCAAATAATGAACCAGTAAACGTTGGGAGTTCAATTTGTGCTTTCTCTAATACTTGAGCAAAAAAATCCGCATGACCACTTTCGATTTGGACCATCTTTTCAAAGGCTTTACAATAGTATTCATCCGTCGATGTTGAAATTTGAGCTTCGTAAAATGCGACTTGAAATGTTTCTAGTGCATAGAACTCCTTTAAACGGAAAATTAACTTATCGTCCAATTTGCTTAAAACCTCGTATTTTCATAAATTACTGTTGGGAATTCATAAAAAAGGTTGTTTTGTACGAGAATTAGTATTAGATAATATAAACGATCGTGAAATGAGTAACCTTGTCCAACCATCTTGAATAGTATGTGAAAAGGGGTGGTTGAGATGAAACTGTGTATTGATCCGGGGCATGGAGGCTATGATTCAGGAGCTGTAGGTAACGGATTGCAAGAGAAAGACTTGACGCTAGACATTTGCCTTAAACTTAAATCTATACTTGAGTACAATGGTATAAATATTATTCTTACTCGTGCTGGAGATTATGCGCCTGAATATCAAAACAATTTAAATGGGGATCTATCTGCTCGCGTGAAGATAGCAGAGGCAGCTCAAGTAGACCTTTTTCTTTCAGTGCACATTAATGCTGGCGGTGGCACTGGAGTAGAGGTGTTAATTAGTGGTACTGGTGGACGCGCAGAAACGGCAGCGAATAAGGTTTTACCTTATCTTGTTCAAGCGGGTGGTTGGGCAAATCGTGGAGTTAAAACGCAAAATGTATTCGTGCTTAGGGAAACGAGTATGCCTGCAATACTAACCGAAAATGGATTTATTGACCAAGTTAAGGACACGGCAAATTTAAAGGACCCGAACTTCCGTCAGTCACTTGCGGTAGCTCATGCTAAAGGGATCTGCGACTATTTTGGGGTTCAATATAAGGAACCCGTTTCGAATACAGAACAGTCAACACCTAATGTTATGTACCGTGTTATTTTAGATGGCGTGCAGGCTATGGCTTTGAGCTCTCAAGAAAGCGCGATTACAACAGTTAAAGAAGCGGTTAATCGTGGCCAATCGACCAAGGGCATTGTACAGCGAACATCGGATGGAGTGAACGTTTTTGAATATGTAGCTCCTTTGGCAGCTCAGAAAACTTCAATTATGGGCGTAGAAACGATTACAGTTGAGCAGTGCCGCCAGTTTCTAATTAAGAATAATCCCTCCGCACCGGATATTGTTCCTTTTTACAAGAGTAATGGAGAACTATTAGGAATCAGATGGGGTTACGCGGTGGCTCAAATGATCCTAGAAACTGGTTACCTCAAATTCGGCGGAGATGTAAAGGCTGATCAAAACAACTTTGTTGGAATTGGGGCTATCGGAGGTGGGGCTCCGGGCGCGTCCTTTTCTTCACAAGAAGAAGGGGTATTGGCCCATTTAGAGCATCTATTTGCGTACGCTTCAATTGAGCCGTTGCCCAATGGGATTCCAAAGGTGGACCCGCGCTTCAATTTGGTGAAAAGAGGAAGTTGTCCAAACTGGGAAGATCTAAACGAAAATTGGGCAGTACCGGGGCTGAAGTACGGTGAGGATATAGTCAAGATCTATGATGAAATTGCCAAAGAGCAAATTAGTTCCAACACAGGAGAAACGTCTTTGTTAAAAAAGATATATCAACAAATAGCGGATTACTTTAAAGGGGTATCATGATAATTAGAAAAAGGGGAAACGAAATAGAGGGACAGGTGAACGAAATAGAGGGACAGGTGCATTGTTTCAGATAAGAAGAAACAGTGCACCTGTCCCCTTGTTTTCTGCTATAATGACTAAGTGAGAAAATCGGGTTTAGAATTGAGGAATGAGAAGTATGGTTCAATCACATCTTGGGGAAATAGCTGCACTTGCAACGGCTGCATGTTGGACGATCACTGCAGTTGCTTTTGAATCAGCAGGGAAAAAGGTTGGTTCACTGTCCGTAAATATTATCAGACTTGTCATAGCTTTATTGTTAATCTCAGGGTTTAATTTATTTGCACGGGGTATGATCTTACCTTTTGATGCTTCAGGGTCTACTTGGATTTGGTTAACCATTTCTGGACTAATAGGCTTTGTGATTGGAGACTTATTTTTATTCCAAGCTTATGTGCAAGTGGGTTCACGTATTTCAATGTTAATTATGTCTACTGTACCACCGATCACGGCAATAGCAGGCTTCGTGCTAATGGGAGAAAGAATTACTTTATTAGGTTTAGCGGGTATGCTGATTACCATTTCAGGGATTGCCCTTGTGATTCTTACCAAAAGTTCAACGGATAAAAAAATTGAATTTACTCATCCTATCAAGGGATTAATCTATGCTTTTATTGGCGCACTGGGACAAGCCTTCGGACTAGTTTTTAGTAAGTTTGGAATGGGGTCCTACAACCCTGTTGCAGCAACTCAGATCAGAATAATTGCTGCAATTTTCGGCTTTGCTGTCGTTATTACGGTTTCAAAGAATTGGGAAAATGTCTACATAGCGTTGAAAGATTCTAAGGCGATGAAAAATATTTCAATAGGATCTTTTTTTGGGCCGTTTATAGGGGTCTCACTTTCCTTATTAGCGGTTCAACATGCACCAACTGGCATTGTTTCCACGATCATGTCTATTACTCCGATTCTGATAATTCCAGTTTCGATTCTCTTTCTAAAAGAAAGAGTATTCCCCAAGGAAATTATAGGAGCCTTTATATCCCTGATAGGGGTTTCACTTTTGTTCCTCTAAAACGAAAAGTGCTCATCCCTTTAGCTTATAAGAGGAAACTTGCAGGATCATTTCTTGTATACTGTATTTTAGCAAAAAGTTATAGACACATATATTTAGGACAGTTATAATAAAAACATCCTTGTAGATCTGAGAGCAAAGAAGCTCTAAGAGGCGTTTTTAACAGCGCTTTTTAGAGCTTCTTTTTATTATTTTTAGTATGTAAATTATGGCTAGTTTTCAGTATAACATGGCGTTTTTCTGGCCATCAATGACCGGATCTATCCAGCGAGAAGGAGCCAAGCTAAAGGTTTATGCCAGATAAGTTTTATATTGGGAGGTTAGTATTGATGACCATTAATACTGGAGATGTGTCTTTCGTCGTTATCTGTACGCTCTTAGTTTTCTTGATGACCCCTGGACTGGCATTGTTCTACGGAGGAATGGTTAGAAAACGCAATGTGCTTTCTATCATGATGCAAAGTTTTACTGCTATAGGATTAGTGACGGTTATTTGGGTCGTCTTTGGATACTCTTTGGCCTTCGGACCAGATCACGGCCATTTAATAGGTAATTTGGATTGGGTAGGTCTAAAGGGTGTTGGGCTTTCCCCTAATCTTGACTATGCTCCGACAATCCCCCATTTGTTGTTTTTCTTATTCCAACTGATGTTTGCAATTATTACACCTGCAGTCATCAGCGGAGCAACTGCTGAACGATTGCGCTTTACAGCTTTTATATTGTTTGTACTTTTTTGGAGTACCTTTGTTTATATCCCACTGGCTCATTGGGTTTGGGGAGTGGGTGGGTGGATGCGAAATCTTGGGGTTTTGGATTTTGCCGGTGGCACTGTCGTAGAAATGGCTTCAGGAGTGTCGGGATTAGTGGCAGCCTTTGTCATTGGCAAACGGATCACTGTAGGATATGAATGGAATATTCCTCATCATATGCCCAACGTTCTTTTTGGCGGTGGATTATTATGGTTTGGTTGGTTCGGATTCAATGCAGGTGGGGCAATGGGGGCAAACGGCGTGGCAGTGTTAGCTCTTGCAACGACCCAAATAGCCGGAGCAACTGGAATGATTGGGTGGTCGCTATTGGAATGGCTTCATCGTCGCCAGATTACAGCCTTTGGTGCAGTGAGCGGCATTATTTCCGCTCTTGTGGCAATTACGCCTGCTGCAGGGTATGTCTCAACGGGTAGTTCACTTCTGATTGGATTTATTGCAGGAGGAGTATGTTATTTAGGCGTAAGTGTCCTTAAGGCCAAATTAGGCTATGACGATGCCTTGGATGTCTTCGGAATACATGGAATTGGAGGGACTTGGGGTACGATAGCTACTGGGATTTTTGCAGATCTAAGCCTTAATCCACAGGGGAAAAACGGCTTGATAAATGGCGGAGGAATTGAGCCCGTTTTAATTCAATTAATAGCAGTAGCCGCAACGTATTTGTTTACTGGTATCATGACATTTGTTATCTTAAAGGGAATAGCAAAGTTAACCCCCCTTAAGGCAACTGAGGATGAGCAAGCGAATGGCTTAGATTTAACTCAGCATAGGGAGAAGGCCTATCCCGACTTTGAACTTAGTGAGAATGTCTTTATTTAGAGAGCATTTTCACCGTGTTCGCCCGTTCGGATACGGATCGCATCCAAGACGTCATAGACAAAAATTTTGCCGTCTCCAAATTTCCCGGTTTTTGAAGTGTCAGCGATGGCGGCAATGACCATATCCACTTTTTCCGTGGGGACAACCACTTCAAGTTTGATCTTCGGTAAAAGTTTTGTTTCAATTTCTTGCCCTCTGTAAATTTGTGTGTAACCTTTTTGTTTACCAAAGCCCATGACATTAGAGACGGTCATCCCTTGAACATCAATGTTTGATAACATGATTTTTACATCATTTAGTTTTTCTGGTCGAATAATCGCTTCGATCTTTTTCATGGTTTCATCCTTTATCTTTAAAAATTGTCTGATAGGCTATAAGCTACAGTACTATATATTATATCAGATGTTTTCTCAGGATAATATGCTTTTAAAACGAAAAGCCGGGCTTAAGCCCGGCTTTGAGGAGTCTTTTTCTTGAAAGGAGAATTTTTTCCTCGGTCTGGTTTCCCTGTCTGAGCTTTATCGGTCGCTTTATTTGACATGTGTTTTCCTCCTCTCGAAAATTTGACTAAATTAAGGCGATTGCTGTTTTAAGGATTTATCCTTTATGGGTTGTTTCTTGATCTTTTCCGTAATCGGTCCGTCCGTCCTGGTCTGGCTGGTGGCTATAGGGGAGATCTTCACGTTTTGGGAATCTCCTCTTGTTCTGTTGAGACTGCTCCATTGTATTCCTCCCTTAATGTTGGAATACATTTAGGATAACCCTATGAATGGATTATTATGTTGAGGTTTCGAGCCCATCGAAGGAACATCAGGTATAAAAAAGGACCCCCTTAGAGCAGGAGGTCCAAAAGAGGACTAAACTACATGAAAAAGACGAAAAATGAACCTGTAATTATTATAAGTAATTCTTCGTAAAATGTAAATAATTGTAACCATGTAATATTTGGTAGTTATCCAAACAAAGTATTAGGTTATTAACTTATTTCTTGTAAAAGAGGTACAGACTAGACCTTGTCGTGAATGTAGAAATATTTTTGCCAAAAATTGCATTGATCGTTATTAATAAAAGGATAATTGTATTGACATGATTTGAGACAAATGTTAGACTCAGCGTAATGAATTGAATAAACTATGCTCTTATCCGGAGTGGTGGAGGGACTAGCCCGATGAAACCCGGCAACCAGCTAAGCTCGCTATGATATTCATGGCTGGCACAAGCATGGTGCTAATTCTTGCAGGAGATTCTTCTGGCAGATAAGAGGAGCGTCGATATTTAAAATTTGGCCTCTTCTATTTACGGAAGAGGTTTTTAGTATTATCAGGAACTAAAGGATCTTCTAAACGACTATGAGTGACATAGTGTACAAATCTGGAGGTGGGGACATTCATGAGTGTAGAAAAGACATATGCTGAGATTAATGCCAAAATTAAAGCTGGCAAAGCAGTCGTGGTAACAGCTGAGGAATTGATCGCCCTTGTAGAGGAAAAAGGTCTCTCTCAGGCTACCCAAGAAGTTGATGTGGTAACGACGGGAACCTTTGCGCCCATGTGTTCTTCAGGTGCTTTCTTAAGCTTTGGCCATACAACGCCCCGTATGAAGATGCAGAAAGTATGGCTGAACGGAGTATCCGCATATACTGGCATAGCAGCTGTTGATGCCTATATCGGCGCCACGGAGATGCCAGATGATGATCCACTAAACAGCAACTATCCTGGTGAATTTCGGTACGGTGGGGGACATGTTATTCATGACTTGGTCGCACGTAAACCGGTCAAATTGAAAGCATTGGCTTATGGCACAGACTGCTATCCACGCCGAAACCTTGAAACGACTATCACACTCGATGATATCAATGAGGCAATTCTTTTTAATCCCCGTAATGCCTATCAAAATTATAACTGTGCAGTGAACCTGACGGATCGGACAATTTATACCTATATGGGCATGATTAAACCTCAGTTGGGCAATGCCAATTTTTCAACTGCGGGACAACTGAGCCCTCTCTTAAAGGATCCTCATTTTAAGACAATTGGAGTAGGTACGAAGATATTTCTTGGCGGCGGGGTTGGGTATGTTGCTTGGAACGGTACACAACATTTTCCGTCCATGATTAACGAAGAAGGTCAGGAACTGGGGAGCGCTGGGGGAACACTTGCCGTCACGGGGAATCTAAAACAAATGAGCCCCAGATGGCTTGTCGGGACTAGTTACCTTGGGTACGGTGCGACACTCAGTGTTGGGATCGGGATTCCCATTCCGATTCTCAATGAAGAGATCGCCCGATATGCAGCTAAGAAAGATGAAGAACTGTTTGCTCCGATTGTGGACTATGGAGCAGCCTATCCATCCTTTACCCCGGGTAATCTCGGGTATGTCAGTTATGCTGAACTTAAGAGTGGAAAGATCATGGTAAATGGTAAAGAAGTCATAACCGCTCCGTTGTCGAGTATGCCTCGGGCGCGTGAAATCGCCGCAACTTTAAAGAGTTGGATTCAAAAAGGCGATTTCCTCCTGACAGAACCTGTTAAGGCTCTTCCCTCACCCGCTGATGGCTTTATCGCTCACAGTATTAAGGAGGCTTGATTTAATGTCGCCTAAAAGAATAGTTTTGCGTTTTGGGACAGATATCTCGGTTAAGCCGATTGTCTATCGGTTGGTTAAAGATTATGACTTAGTGGTGAATATAGTAAAAGCCGACGTTAACCCGCAAAAAGAAGGAACCATGATTTTAGAGGTTACAGGGGAGCAAAGTGAAAAGGGCCTAAGCTATCTGCGTGATCTGGGGGTTTCAGTACAGGCTCTTAATCAAGAAATTGTCCGTAATGAAGAAAAATGTGTCATGTGCGGAGCGTGTACAGGCATTTGCCCGACCGGAGCCTTATATATGGAGAGACCTTCAATGGAGGTCCTCTTTGATGGAGACCAATGTGTTTTTTGCCAACTTTGTACAAAAGTCTGCCCTATGAAGGCAATGGAGGTCCGTCTATAATTGGATTTCATCGAACGCAGTTATCGGCAACGTCATCGACAGGAGGATCTGGTCCATTTTCAACTATCAGTGGGGGAAACGGACCTTGATATTGGGGTACGGAAAGAACGGTATTCTGACCAACTGGTTGAATGGATAGAAGAGACGATTCGGGCCTGTCGTAGACCGCTCGAGGACTATATCCAGAAAGACCCTGCTTTTGCCATGGCCCTGACGCCTTACACTGTCTTGCCAAATGCCCCTCTAATTGTTAAGACTATGGCAGAAGCTGGTCGCCTTGCAGGCGTGGGACCAATGGCTGCGGTTGCAGGTGTCATATCAGAGCTGGTTGGGAAGTCGATTGCCAAACGCTCAAGAGATGTCATTGTGGAGAATGGTGGAGATATCTTCTTGCGAACAAGCCGCATCCGAAAGGTCGGGGTTTTTGCAGGGGATTCACCGCTTTCCAATCGTGTTGCAATCGAGATCCGACCAGAACAAACTCCTCTTGGAATATGTACTTCATCGGGTAAAGTGGGGCATTCTTTAAGCTTTGGTAAATCGGATGCTGTTGTGGTGATTTCTCCTTCTGTACCCCTAGCAGATGCGGTTGCAACAGCAACCGGGAATCTTGTTAAGACAATCAATGATTTAGAAAGAGCCCTCGAATTTGCCTCAGGGATCGAAGGAGTTACGGGTGTATTAGTTATAAAAGATGACCGCTTGGCAGTATGGGGAAGTGTTAAGTTAATCCCTATGAACGTTTAAGATAAGTTTGATATTAGTTATGATATCTTCAAAAAGCGTCCCATTTCACTATCAAAGTGGAGAGGACGCTTGTGCTTTGTTGTTATACATAGAAAGAAACCTCCCCGTCGGGAGGTTTAAGTTTTTGCGCTAATGTCTTTATTTTAGCTAGATAACTTGTACAACTTCAATTTAGCACGAATTATGGGGGGAATCAATGCCCAGTTTTTGGGATATGTATTTTAATGAGACTATCTTCGCTCTTTTTTCTGAATTTAGCCACATTAACCACTTTTTTGTACAGTTGGAAAGGATAGATTTTAGAACTCCTATTTATTAGAAATTAGACGTAAGTCGTGAGTTAATTCTTCGTACTTTTATAAAGTAGTTTAGTGCTATTTTTATGGGTTTATCGATAGGATAAGTTGAAAGTGCTTTGTAAATTGCCCGGTAGTGGAGGGTTAAAATGAGGAAAAATTTGAAAAGGAAGTTCAATGCTGTCTATAACGGAGATTTCCAGAAAGCAGGTAAGGAGCAACTTCAATTTCCTGAGGCATGGCTTCAAATCGGAGGTAATCATGAAACAAAATGGGATTTTAGACCCCAAGTCACGGAAGGCCCATTAGAAATTACCAATACAACCGCCATTAGAGCGGGAATCATTCAAACGGACGCTGCTGCTCTTAATGTAAAAAGGGAAAAGGAGTGGCTTATTACGCTTGTTTTTAAGTGTGCTATGCCTGAAACTCAGCCCTATCTACGCCTTTACCCCATCTTATTGAATGGAGAAGTGTCAAAGCCTTGGGAATATTACGTGAGAGCTGGGTCGGAGCTTGAGACTGAGCAGCAGTATAATGATCAATATGATTCATTCAAACAGATCATCAGTGTTGGGGCAGCTTTTAACTTCCTGCGTTTAGAAACGGGTATTTTAGGTCAGGGGTCTTTCTACGTATACAAACTAATAGCTCATTGCCTGTCCCCAAAGCGCAGGATAAAACGGGTTATTAGAATAAGACGAGAGATTCGCCAGATTAGTTCTATCCAGACGATCGGTGAAATAATTAAGCCGATCAAACTTGCTATGCCTATCCCGTTAAAAATCCCAGTAACTGTCCAAGCAAATGTTAATGCGGATATTCGGAATTTGACACCCCTTCGCGACAGTGTCCAAATTTATGGAAGTAGTCAGGTTCCTTTAGCCACGTCCATTTGCGGAAGAGCCCAAGTTGAAATTAGCGGACATGGGTTTCATGAAAGTATGGAGGATGTAACTGCAAACCAGACCAGATTGTTTACGACAACACGCGATGTCTCGTCGTTACCACGCATTTCGTTTGCGGTTTATAATTTTGGAAATCATCAAGCCTATGTACAGGCTGAGCTTAGCCCCGACGGAATTCATTGGGCACTTGAGGGGGCGCAACAAATGGTGGAAGAAAAAATGTTAATCATTGTTACACCGAAAAATTTCCTGCGTTATATAAGGTTGTCATATGGGGCGGAGAGTTTAACTACGCTAAGAATTTGGGTTCAGGCTCAAAATTAGATTTAGATACATAAAATATTGAATATAAATTAACTTCTCTTATCCTAAGTGCTAAAAGGTGGGGCGGAAATGACTGAAACAAACCAAGTTTATAATAGTCATTTCCTGTTATGGCAAGAGACTGGTAAACTCTTTTCCTCCGCGGGAAACGCGTAGGATGAAATTTACAAACGAACGATATAAGTTGACCTGGAATATAATGGATTATGGAAGAAAACCTTGGTGTGAGGGGAAGATGGCTATGGACGGACTTGCTTTAGTCTTTTTTTTGGCCGTTGTAGTTGAAAAAATTGTAGAAATTTTTAAAGATGTTGTTTATGCTATTCCGATTTTCCCAGATAAGTTCAGGCCGCTTACTTTGGAATTATTAAGTTTAGCGTTTGGGTTAATCCTTGCATTTCAGAGCGGAATTAATGCTTTGGAGCTATTAGATGTTAAGATCATGGATCCTCAAATAGGTATCGGGATTACGGGACTTGTGATCGGAAAAGGGTCAAACTTTGCTCATGATTTCTTTCATACGTTTAGTAAGAATACAAAGTCGTTGAGTAGGTGAACTTGGTAAGCGGTCTCGGGGTCCGATCCAGACCAGGTGTTTGATTCGCAGAGGGCTAGTACCTAGAACCTCTATAGTTGTTCTGTTGGCAAGGGCCCGGAAATTCCGGGCCTTAATTTATAATTGATATGAAAGAGGCAATTAACCCACATCAGACATAAACTATTACTGCTAAGGAAGTAGGGGGAATTTGGGGGTGTAAGTATGGTACAATCCCGTTGTGTAAAATGTGGAAATAGCCAATTTGAGGTTGTCCACGCTAATAATCTTGAAGGGACAACGAGAGCCCTGCTCTTTGTTCAATGCTCAAACTGTGGATCGGTGGTGGGTGTGCTTGATTTTTTAAATTTAAGTGTTCAAGCTGGACGGGTCAAAAATGATCTAAAAACTATGGCAGAAAGAATATTGGTTCAACTTAAAGATAAACAATAAGGAAGAAGTCATAATAATCTGGTACCTATGTCAAGGACAAATTGAGCTAAGTGTTACAAAAGATGATTTCTGTATAGTACAGGAGTCATCTTTTGTCGAAAAATTACCCGTCAAGCCCTATCGCGTAAAGCATTAATATTCAAAGAGGTCGAATATTTTTGACGATAGTCTTTAATTAATTAGCAGCTATTGATTAATTTCTGATAGATCTCCAACATCATCTTGCCAACCTTGGACCAAGAATAATGGTTATGTACGTGCTCCATTAAAGGTAGAGGAGAGGCATTAAACGATTGCTCAAGGGCTGTACGTAAGCTTAGGTCGTCCATTGGGTGCACGTAGAGTGCCATGTCCCGAAAATATTCCTGAGGGCTTCCTTGGTCTGTTGAGATTATTAGTGTGCCGCAAGCACTGGCCTCTAGGCTGGATAGGCCAGGGGTTTCAAACCAACTGGGTAAGGCATGTGCTATGGCAGCTGAATAAGCTGACGCAAGAAGTGCACCCTGCAGTGTTCCTAGATGGGTGACGTTTGAAGTAGCTGTTACGCTCTTATAATAAGCAGGGTCATTAACAGGTCCGAGGAGAACGAGAGGAAGATTCAGGTCCTGACAAGCCTTTGCTAACCACAGCTGGTTCTTTCGGGGTGAGATTCTCGCTGCACAAAGCACAAATTCTTGGGGTAGATCAGGGAACTGTTCCCGGAAGAGTTGAGGGGTTGCCCCGATGAATGAATCCGGAAACCCATTTGGAATCACTTCATAAGCCGCGGATTTGGGAAAGTCCTGTTGAAGAACGTCCATTTCAATCTGACTGTTGGGGAGTAAGAGATCACATTCCCGCACGAGGCGAGCTCGCATAGGTTGCATATGTTTCCAGACTGATAGGGCATTAGGACTGGCACCTTCTCTCTTAAAGTAAGTATTAGGGGGCCAATATATAGGAGAGAGGACAGCCTTTTTTCTTTGCTTTTGGGCATTGAGAAAGAATAGGTAGCTTTCTTTAATACGGGTAATATTAAAAATATGAACTAAGTCATAGGGCGACAGATCATGATTAGGGTCAGTGGAAAGATGAACTTCAACGCCGAGTTTTTTAAGCTCCTGCCCAGTCGAAACCATCTGCACAGTATCACCGGCAGGGGTTTTCATGAAGTCCGGGCGGGCTTGGAAAAGTACTTTCATAAAGAATCCTCCCCAAAGATACTATTATAAGGGATTTTGTCTATAACCTTTCGAGATCCTGGCGGATAGAATTAATACGGTGTTGATAAGTATGGTTCTGATAAACTTCCGCTTGGCCCTGACGTGCAATTTTATGACGGAGATCCTCACGGTTAAGATAAAAACGTACCAGCTCAATTGTCTCGTCCGGATGACGGCTCCAAACGAGGTGCTCATGGTTTTTAAACATATTTTCAATGGCTGGGGACCAGTGCGTGAGAAAAAAGGCTCCACAGCCTAGTGCTTCAAACGTTCGCATGCTCATCATCGAAGGAGAGTCAATCACAGAGTGTAAGCCTAGAACAATCTTGGCTGAGGAATAAGCGACAGGTAATTGGTCGTAGGGCAAATATCCTTGATACACCTCTGGTTCTATGGTGTAACGGTCCGCATTTGTCAGCCATTGTTCATTTCCGAAAACCTTTAGATGAAACGGTCCAGAACGTAAGGGAGTAAGAATTATTTCTACTCCGACTCTCCGTTGGGGATACGCAGTATAGTAATTAGCAACGAGAAGTAAGTCGCAAGCATACTCCTGCGACGGTTCTGAAGGATGATGAAAAAAAGGATTACAAGCAAAATGAAAAAACCGGGCGTGGTGTTTCTCCTGCCGATAAAGGGGAAGGCATTCTTGGGCGGGGGTAAGAACTAAACTGGCTCCGCGGGCCAGAGGGCGGGACATATTGCGCCAGTCTGGCGGATCATCAATAGCCCAATAGACGAGTGGCAGAGCATGACGGCGTAAAAGAGGAAATAGTCTCGGAGCTACTGTGGAAATCGAAACCCCCTCAGCTAAAGCAAAGTTAGGTTTCCAAGTTCGGAGCATTGCATTTAAACGCTCTTCCCAATCGGATTGGTGGACTGGGACAGAGCGGATGTCATCCATCGGTGAGAAACCCGAGGCCAACCCATGACACAATAAGGAGGAATCATTTAAAAACAAAACGTTCATTCATAGTGTCTCCATTGATGGTTTGATTCTTCAATCGCAAATTCCAAGGTTTTAATGAGGGTTGCAGAGTTAATATGGTATCGTTGAGCAGCCTGCTCCACGCTCATATTGAGTAAACTTTTGGCCCCTCAACCGAATGTCAAAATGCCAAACTTCCTAAAGATCTTGACCGTCTGTGGATAGGTGGATAAAATTTCTGCAAGATTGGTGGTTAAATCTAGGTGATCCATTTGTTCCAAAAACCCCCTTTATTTTTTTGATCCTCTTTGTCGGATTGAAGTTGACTAAGTTGAGTTTCCAGCTTCTCAAGAGAAGAGTCACGCTCTTCTTGCTTAACCAACATACCTTGGAGAACTTGAGATAGACTTTGAGTTTCTCTTTCCAGATGGGACATGGCTTCCTTAACTGGTTCAAGTTCATCGAAAAGCGGGAGATCATCCTCTTGTTTAGTTTGAAGGGCATTTTCCGAAATAACTCCTATGATTTGGTCAAACTTAGAGAGCATGTCATGAACTGCAAGGCTAAGAAGCGAGTTTTCTTGCTCGAGATGGGCGACTGTTTTAATTAAAGTTTGGAATTCGTCGTTTTCTTTTATAGGCAAGGGCTGAAGGACCTCCTCAGTAGGTTTTTCAGATACGTTAGGGGCTTCGAGTTCATCTTCAGGAGCTTCGGGTAATTTAAAGGTCACTGCTCTTTCAAGGCTTTCGGTTGTTTCAGATAGTTCGATGAGCTTGGATACTTCGATAGTCGGGGATGTCATAGAGACCTCCTCCGAATCACCCGCGGAATGGGTTGCAAGGAGGGAAATTTTTGACGGGAAAGCCATGCTAATATTCTCCACAACAGAAGGCGCCGAAAGAGGATCGCAATGGGACGATAGTTGCTCGGGATAGAAAGCGGGCACAGGAGGAGGAACCGGATGATAAGTTTGGGTGGAGATGGTTTGGTATGGAGTTTGCGTAGGAGTCTGTTGATAAATAGTGAAGCCTAATTCGTGGTAATATGCCGGAGCGTGTCTTACCCCTTGATCTTCTAACCAGTAAGTCTGATGGAAATTCCTTCTGCCTTTATGCACCCATTGAATGAGCTGATGGAAAGGGGTATGAGAGGAAACTAATTTCCATCCTTTGCCATCGTTTTGCATTATGACTTCTTCTCCTGTATAAACAAGCAGCCAAAGAACCCCGTTGATTTCTAAAGCCCCCAAATTTTTGCAAGGGGTATTAAAGGTTTTAATGGGAGCGGGTGAGGGGTGCCAAAGACTGGCTAATTCATGGGCGTCGATTTGCTGTGCTGAGCGAAGTTCAAACTGGCCATTGGGAGTTTTTACAACCCAGAAGAGATGATGAACATTGTCGGAGGTCATCAGTGTCGCCATATCCATGACTTCACCCGTAATCTTTAGGGTTTCGGTTGGTGAGCCCCATATGTGAAATGTTCCGTTAAAGCGGTTAGTAAAGAGCAGGGAATGGCGACCTTGAAAGGTAACGGTTAAGAAATGAAGGTTTCCTTGACTATCTAAGTTGACGTGATAAAGGGGTTCTCGAGAGTGAACAACTTCACCCATATGAGTGCTGCTCCAGGAGGTACCGTTCCAAAAACGATGTTCTATCCGCCAAAGTTCCGGTATGGATTGATGAGTCGAAGCGTAAAAGATATGTATCGTCTTACCTTGTGGGAAAAGAAAAAGCCGACGGTATCTTGTGCCACGAACGTCTAATTTGGCGATTAAGGTCGTCTGAGGTGCCCCTGCTCCAGAAACAAGAGTGTAACACAGATCCCCGCTTGTTTTTAGAACTACCAGATGAATGGTTTTGGAATCAGTCATAATTCCATGAGCCAAAAGCACTGGTTCTTGGATTCGATAGAAGGGATCCTGACTGCTTTCATTGAAAAGGGCACACCCTTGAGAATCTATGTGCAAGTAGCAGGAGTCATTTTCATACGTGAGGAGAAGGGACGTCAAAGTGTTTCGAGTAAGGAAAGCCAATACGATCACTTCCTTTGTTTTATGGTCAACAAGTGATCCATTCCGTGTAAAGAAAACTTGCTGGCGCCAAGCTTGCGAAGGCGGCCGCTTAGTTGCACTTATGCTTCTAGAAAGTTATACTTCTTGCCTTGTACAAAGAAAGGGCCGTTATGGACGGCCCTTTCTGACAGAAAAGGCAAAACAATTTATTACATTAAAGGGGGGCACATCTAAGGATTATTGACAAGTATCCAACTGAGGTGGGAAGAAATCACTAGGGAAAGGAGTGAGATTCGTGTCAAAGAAATTTAGACATGGATTTTCTGGAATATTGGGGAATTCTTCGCAAAGTGGAGGCTCTGGGCAGAATCCAAAGGCTGGAACAAGAAGTTGTACTAAGCCAGTAACTTTAGTGATCACAAAGCTTCCTATTGCAAGCTGAATCGTAGCTACCGTGAACAGCGGGCTAGTTAATACTTCAGTTCTTGTTTCAACGCGTAGGTTGAAGTCGAATTCTGGACGAGTGGGTGGGAAGTACATCACAATATCTTTGTTAATATCGGGTAGATTTCCGGTTAGGGTGAACAAAGCACCGGTTGCGTCTCTTAAGGTTAACGTATAGGGGATTTGGATTGTGAACTGAACTCTTGAGAAATTAGGTCGTGCTGGAATGGGTGTGATGACAACACTGCCGGGAACGATTACCCCTGTAGCGAAGGTCATGCTAATAAAGGTGAACGGAGGAACACCCGTGGGTAGGGTCACAGTGAAGGCTGGGAAGCATTCCCTTTGAAGACAACTTGCATAAACCTTTTCAACAATGATGCAGACGGATTCGGTAATTTCTTCGAGTTGATAAGGGTCTGTCAAATCAATGGGGTCACTTGGTGACAAGGCAGATCCAACTCTACCCACGGTAACACCCCGTGGAGGGAAAGAAGTCGGAAGTGCGGCCGCAATGGTATTGGTAAGTGTGTTTATGATGCTAATTGAGCTATCTCCTTCGTTGGCAACCCATAACTGGGTGCCATCGCCGGTTACATCTAGTCCTAGAGGGTTTATGCCAACAGGAATTGTAGTGATCACGTTAAGTCCGGTTGTCGAAAGTACGGAAACGCTGTTAGACCCAAAATTGCTGACATACATAAAGACTGGATTGACAGGATTTGCTGCGATTTTCTGAGGATTTGAGCCGACTGGGATTAAGCTCAATAGTGCATTGGTTGCGGTATTTATGACACTGACGTTATTGCTGCCGCTATTGACCACAAAGAGTTTTGTATTATCCAAGCTAACAGCTAGCCCGTTGGGTGAAGTACCGACTGGGATCGTAGCGATGACGGTGTTGGTGACTGGATTGATAACAGAGACTGAATTGCTGCCTCCATTGCTTACGTAGACACGGCTGCCATCACGGGCAATAGTGACATCGATGGGACTTGTGCCAACCGTTATGGTACTTACCACGGAATGGGTTTGGAATACTAATGACAGAAACAGTTTCCACTTTCCGAGAGTTTTTGTCACATAAGCTGTAGT
>NZ_JYNH01000028.1 GCF_000960765.1 Desulfosporosinus sp. I2
TATCTGGAACCAACTTCCCTCATCGGGATTGCAAATTTTGGAAGAGCTCCTTTAATGTCGTCAATTTGTTTTTTAAGATCATCCACACTTGCTGTACCAGCTGTTGTTACAGGTGCAGGGGCTTGCGGCGTTTGTTGAGCACAACCTGCAAAAGAAACAATGGTAGCTAAGACTAAACTAAGCGCAATACTTTTTTTCATTCGGACTCTCCTTTCTAAATATGTATCGATATTAAATTCTCCAAATTTATTAATTTTTAAACCTAGATTTACGCCAAAATTAAAAAGAAGGTGATTATTTAAACACGATTAATTACTAGTCCTCTTTTTCAAGGGGTCAAATGTACTAGTGAAGACCAGTACATTTATAACTAATTTGTTTGTCTTTCTCATTATATAATGCAAACAATAAAGGAAATTCGAATCATGCCTCAATCTAAGACCCGTATAGGTTGTTGCTGAAAGTAGGAGATGAGCATAGTTGCCCCCTATCAAAGAAGCTAAAAATGTACTTGATAAAGAACAACACGAACCAACTACAAAGATGAAAAAAGCAATCATTATTACAGCGTTAGCAATAGTGCTTCTAGGGATTTTAGCCTTGGCTGGAATGCATTACACCTCACAACCAAATTTTTGTGCAAGTTGTCATCAGATTAAACCTCAGGTGGTTTCATGGTCTGTAGGACCACACAAAGATGTGACTTGTTTAAAATGTCATGCAGATCCGGGCACTTTCGGGTATGTTAAGCGCAAAATTGGTGGACTAAATGAAGTATACTTACAAGTTACTAACCAGATTCCTGACAAGATAGTGGCGAGGTTCAACCCTGCGACTTGTATTGCCTGCCATACTGGTAGTAGCCAGTTTCCAAAGGCAAAGAATCTTCTCCTGACTTCCGGGGAACTTGCCCCCAAATTTCCGCATACAGAGATGTTGCAGAATAACACTTCGTGTCTTACTTGTCATCGGAGTGTGGGGCATAGTAAAGCAACCGAACAATAAAGATTAAATTGATTTAAGTCCCTAGTTAGCACAACAGTCATACGAAGTTACAATAAACCTCTTCCTCGGACAACCATCTGAGGAAGGGGTTCTTTTCATAAAACCTTAGCAAGTATCAATTTTATGAAGAAAAGTCATGATATGATAAAGCAATACTTATCCTTGTGATTGAATGACTATCTAAAAACCATCTCTAATAGCCAACTTGTCATATTTACAAAATTGTGAAAACTCTATATTTTGTAGTATTGGGGTGAGATAAATTCCAAATTATCAGGTCATATATTTTGTTTATGGACTTGCTTTCTTTACTATGGGACTGGTTATCTTCATGCAAATTATCCAGCCCAGTAAATTACCCTTGGCCAAAACACTTTGGCTATTAGCCGGATTTGCTTTTACTCATTCTATTTCAGAGTGGGGTTATCTTTTTGTACCCTTACAATCAGTCGGAAGTACGAATACCCTTATCTTATTAATGACGATACATCTTTCATTTATGGCCCTTTCATTTGCCTTTTTCTTGGCATTTGGCTTGGCTCAGTATTCTTCACGAAAAGAGGTTTACCTTTTATTACCCTCTATACTTTTGCTTATCTGGTATGTTAACTTCATTGCTTTTTTTGATCAAATAGCACTTTTATCTTGGTATACCAAATGCGAAATTTGGGGTCGTTATTTGCTTGGATTCCCAGGCGCGCTTCTATCCGGATTAGGACTTTGGCTTGTGCGCCCTGAGCTTTCCATTTGGGGACCGAGAATTGATCGATACTTAAGGGATTCCTCTGTTACTATATTAATCTATAGTGTTCTTGCCGGCCTTATTGTTCCACCTGGAAATTTCTTTCCCAATACAATCATTAATAATCAGACTTTCTTCAACTTGTTTCATGTACCGGTGCAACTTGTGCGGGCTGTACTAAGTATTTTTCTGAGCTGGTATGTATTTAAGTTGCTTTCTGTTTTCCGACTTGAATCAAGGATTAATTTAGAGAGAATTGAAAGACTGGAGTCAATTATCAGTGAACGTCAAAGAATTGCTAACGATATTCATGATGGGGCCATACAATCTATCTACGGCGCTGGAATGTTGTTAGATAGAGCATCCGAACTAATTGATAGTGATCACAAGCGAAGTAAGATAGTGATTGATCAGGTCATTTTCCGTTTAAATGAAACTATCGACTCTTTAAGGCGCTACATACTGGATCTTAAATCGGGAGATTTATGTCAACAAGATGTTCAACAACGATTTAAGCAATCAATCAAGCAATATTGCGAAGTTTTCCCTAAATTAACTATTTACGATAGCCTTGATCTACCCATTTGGTTCCTTTCAATCCCAGGAGCAGTGGATCATACCTATTTCATTTTGCAAGAGGCCATAGCTAATGCAGCTCAACACGCCAACTGTTCTCAGATTCATGTCAAAATGCTTGGAAACAAACACACCTTAGATATAGAAATAAGTGATAATGGGATCGGAATTTCTCAGGATATTATCAAAAATAATTCCGTTAGCGAACTGCATGGAAATGGTTTACGAAGTATGGAGCAAAGAGCCCGGCAGCTATCATCTAAACTCAATATTAAATCGGATCAGGCTGGTACAACACTAGTTATCCAAATTGAAAGGAGACGGCTTCAACTTGAAAAAATATAAATTGATGATTGTGGATGATCATGATGTAGTAAGAATGGGAATAATCGCCTTACTTGAAGATTCAGAGTTTGAGGTTATTAACGAAGCGAGCAGCGTCGCGGAAACCTTGGAAAAAGTAGCAAAGGAAATGCCTGATGTGATATTGATGGATGTGCGCCTACCGGACGGAAGCGGGATCGATGCCTGCCGACAAATCGTTGAAAACTATCCAGAGGTGCGTGTATTAATACTTACTTCTTATGCTGATGATGATGCAGTTTTAAGTTCGATCCAGGCAGGAGCTTCCGGGTACGTTCTTAAACAGATCGACCGTCATGCCCTGCGCAAGGCGATTCGTAAAATAGTTTGCGGAGAGGCTTTGCTTGATCCAAGTATTACGATGAGTCTCTTTAGTTGCCTTCGGCAAAATGCCTTACAGCCGAAATACAAAGATAAGTTTCAGGGATTAACAGGGAAGGAACGAGAAATTCTCATCCAAGTTTCTGCAGGTAAAAGCAACCGTCAAATAGCTCAGGAACTTTTTCTGAGCGAGTATACTGTTCGGAATTATGTCAGTAGTATTTTAAGCAAGCTAAATTTTTCAAGCCGTACTCAGATAGCTAATTATGTCCATGAACGTGGGGTAGATTAATAACCATTTGATATATTTACCCAGTACATATGTACTGGGTAAATAGGGGTTAAACATCTCTATTTTTTTTGGCTTAAAATGTGAAAATACTTACGAAGAGATATTTCTTAATTAAGTTACAAAGCTGGTTCGAAAGAGATCACGAGATGTTTTTTATTCAACTTCCAGAACCGGTAGAGTAAAAAAACAATAAGAGAAAGGGATGTTTTCATGAGAAAAAGTTTCATCAAGGTTTTGCTCCTCACTACTCTGGCCTCATTAGTGCTTATAGGTTGCGGAAGTACAACGACTCAGGCACCTCAGCCTCAGCAAGCAACAACTGCTCCTGCTGCAGATGTCACAAAGTCAATCGCGGATATTAAAGCTGTTCTGCCTAAATTCGCTATCCCGATGCGCGAAGTCGGTGACCGCTTCGACAACATGTATTTTGCAGCCAAAGGGGGTAACTGGGCTTTAGCAGCTTATATGTCCAAGTATATGAACGGTGCAATGAACCCTGCTTCATTAACTAAACCTGACGAGTATGGTGCATGGAAATCTTTTTATACCGGTAGTGTTGATCCATTAAATAAGGCTATTGCAGCCAAAGACTTTGCTGCCTTCGACAAATCCTATGGGGAAGTTCTTAACAAATGCAATGCCTGTCATTCTGCTACAGGCTATAAATTCATCAAACTTGTTAAACCGACGGTCCCCACCGATGTCCATGCAGACTTCACCGAAAAATCTGAGCCGGGCGATGTACCGAAATAAGTCCCAATCAGGTTCGCATCCTGCCCAATAGCAGGACGCGAACCTGATTATTTTAGTTTCACATTATAAGAGGGGATGTGCCGAAACTTTAAGTTTCGGCACATCCCCTTCTGCATTCCTAACAAGCTAATAAGATTTTCTTTGCAACCATAGTCTAGACTCGTCACCATATTGTCCTTTTGCGGTACCTTATATCTGACCTTCCATCGCTTCCACAGTTTTTTAGACGCTTCCACGGCAACGGGGTCGAATTGTGTGCCCTTATTGAGGAGTATCTCCTCCCAACATTCCTCCCCAGAAATGGCTATTCTATAAGGTCTTATTGAAGTAATAGCATCTACAGAATCTGCTACCCCAATAATTCTCGAACCCAGGGGGATTTTATCCTCCCGCAAGCCATCAGGATACCCTCTTCCATCCCACCTTTCTTGGTGGTGTAGCACTATTTCTGCAATTTTTGAAGCCCTTTCGATTTAGCTAAAATCTTATAGCCGATCTCCGGATGTGTTCGTATCTGCGCAAACTCATGGGGAAGAAGTTTTCCTTTCTTGTTTCCAGCGCAGCAGCTAGACACTCGATGACATCGTGGAAAGGGTGAGAATAAAGAAAACCTTGCTTATGCCAAGCCACAGGCGTGGGCGGAAGCCATTGGTTGCTTTCCTGTGGCTACACAGCTAGCAGTAGCTTCAAGCTTCAGTAACAATTCCTCCAATGAAGTTCCACTGCTGTTATGGCATCTGAAGACCGGTATTTTCTTTCTTTTTGCTTCTTTTACAGCTACGTGAATCATTTGATGGGAGACCGTCGAGGTGAATAAAACTATCCCATCAGGCGATCCGATCGCCTTGCCAAACTTCGCTGGCATTTGAGTATAGACCTTAACACGATGCCCTCGTTTGGAGCATATCCCCATATATTCGCTATGCATCCGATCATGGCCCCCAACAAGCACAATACTCATCGAATCTCTCCTTCAGCTGGAATTGTTAGATATAACTCTTCATACATCCCAGATTTTATTTAGAACAATCACACTTGCTTTGGGTGCAGTCTCCGCAGCAAGTACTTCCCCCTTTTCGCATGCGCACTATTGTCCGAACGACAATAAAAACAGTCACACCAACAATGACACCACCTATAATCCAATTAATCATTTCATCACCTTTTTTCATTATTTTTTTATTATCAGACCAGATAGAATGTAATCAACTAAAACCCATTAATTTTCCAACTTGAAAAATAAGAAATGCTACTAACCATGCTACACCGGTCGAATATCCTGCCGTGATTAACGTCCACTTCCAGGAATTCATCTCCCTTTTGATGGTTGCAAAGGCTGCCATGCACGGCAAGTAAAGTAGGGAAAACGCCATGAATGCATAAGCTGTTAATGGGGTAAACGATGCCTGCAGGGCTGTTAACAAGTCCACTGAACCGTCTGTTGCTCCTGAGACTCCATCCAAGATGCCCATAGTTGACACAACCGCTTCTTTTGCTACAAAACCCGTGAGCAAGGCAACCGCTGATTTCCAGTCCCCAAAGCCAAGAGGTGTGAAAATCGGGGCTATGGCTTTGCCGACGGCTCCAAGTATGCTTGCTCCTGGGTCCGCCGCTGCTTGGAAGGAAAAATCAAAGTATTGTAGAAACCAGATTATCACTGCTGCAGCAAAGATGATCGTCCCTGCTTTTTTGACAAACCCTTTACCCTTGTCCCACATATGAATCATCAAACCTTTAAATGTAGGAATCCTGTAGGGAGGTAATTCCATGACGAAAGGGGCTACCTCCCCTTTTAGAATGGTTTTCTTAAGGACAAATCCCGATAAAACAGCAATCACAATACCCAGCAGATAAAGTGAGAAGACAACCATGGTTTGATTGTTTGAAAAGAAAGCTGCTGTGTACAAGGCATAAATCGGAAGCCTTGCACCACAGGACATAAAAGGGATGAGCATTATGGTCAAACGTCGATCCTTTTCATTTTCCAAGGTTCTCGTACTCATGACCGCCGGAACACTGCACCCAAAACCGATCAGCATAGGAATAAACGATTTTCCACTCAAACCTAGCTTTCTAAGCAACCGATCCATGACAAAAGCCGCTCTTGCCATATAACCAGTATCTTCAAGGATGGAAAGGAAGAAGAATAAGATCATGATTTGCGGCACAAATACCAGCATGCTTCCCATTCCAGCGATAATTCCGTTTACAATGAGATCTTTTAGCCATCCTGCCGCTCCCGCTACCTCAAGCCAGCTAGAGAAAAGATTAGCAATCGTACCGTTGACCAATTCGTCCACAAAGTCGATGGTGAAGGAACCAATCGTACCAAAGGTTACTGAAAATATGCCAAACATCATCCCCAAAAACAAAGGGATTGCCAAAATCCGATTCGTCACCACTTTGTCAATTTTATCCGAAACCGTCAAATAGGAGCTCTGTTCTTTTTTCTTAACCGCCTTGCGCGCTACAGAGGTTGTAAACTGGTACCTGCTGTCGGCGATAATTGTTTCTATATCCATGTCATACTTTCTCTCGAGTTTTTCCTGATACAATTTGATCTCGCTCAGTAAAGCGTCGGGAACTTGTAACGTTTCCTGAACTTTTTCATCCCCTTCCAAGAGCTTAAGCGCCGTCCATCGAGAATTCTCGGTCTTGCTATTCAAATTGGGAATAATATTTTTTTCGATTTCCTGGATACTGCTTATGATACTTTCATCATGCATTTCATTAAATAATGGCACTCCCCCTGCCGAAGCCGCTGTTTGCGCAACGTTTAGAGCTCTCTCTAGAAGTTCTGTAACCCCGCGACCTTTACTAGCAGTAATAGGTATGACTGGGACTTTAAGATGAGATTCAAGGATTCCTATGTCAATTTTGTGGCCTTTTGCATCTGCCGCATCCATCATGTTCAGCGCAACAACAACGCTGACACCCAATTCGAGCAATTGTGTGGTTAGATACATGTTTCTCTCGATGTTAGTAGCATCGATAATATTAATCACTACATCGGGTTTTTCATTCACGATATAGTCTCTGGCAATGATTTCTTCCATTGAGTATGGGGATAAGGAATAGATTCCAGGCAGATCAATGATCCTTATATCTCCCTCGATCTTTTTCGCTTTCCCTTCTCTTTTCTCAATGGTTACTCCCGGCCAGTTTCCAACATACTGCGTACTTCCGGTGATTTCATTAAACAAAGTGGTTTTACCACAGTTTGGATTTCCTACCAGTGCAAACTTCAAGAACATAGGATCTTCCAACTTCTTTCAATTTTAAGTATTAATGATAATCGTTATCATCTAATATTCTAAAAAATTGCTCCTTCGAATTTAGGAGCATTATTTATGCAACAATAATGTTTTCTGCTTCAGATTTCCTAAGCGTCAGTTCGTAACCACGAATATTCACTTCAATAGGATCTCCCAACGGCGCCACTTTCCTAACCAATACTTCTGCCCCACGGGTCACACCCATATCCATTAATCTTCTCTTCACCGCGCCTTTATCTCCTAAAACTTTAGTGATTATCGATTTTTCACCTGGCATTAGTTCCTTCAAAGTCCTCTCCAAACTACTTACCTCCCTTTATTATCAGACCTGAACATGTACCTGCTGAGCAACTCCCTTATTCAGGGCTAATCTCGACCCTTTTATGGATACAATAAGATTCCCACTAAATTCTGATATGACCGATATGGTTACACCTGGAATAATACCCAGCCCTTCTAAGAATTTTCTCGTTGTATCTTTAGCCCTACAGGCACCAACTACCGCCTCTTTACCTGGGGAAAGCATTGTTAAGGGCATTTTCCTCACTCCTTATCTCGTATGAATGCAATTGATAATCGGTATCAACTACGCGCATGCTAATACTACCATTAATATTTCATCTCGTCAATGGGAATTTTATGGACTATGGTGGGGATATAGGAAATTTACTTCAGGTGGAGTTTTAACTCCATCTGAAGTTTAGTTGAACTTATCCAGGGGCTAAACGCCACTAAGACCCCCAACTTAAAAGCTCCGAAACAATCTCATTATTCCTGAGTTTTTATTCTTACCTTCAAAAACTTAATGTGTAAAAAGCACCATTACCTCAGTAACCGTAGGCCGCTGATAATGACGATGATTGTACTCCCTTCGTGTCCGATTACGCCTAGGGGCAGATTAATACTCCCCATAAAATTAGATAGGATAAGTAAAAGCATGACAGCAATGGCAAAGGCCACATTTTGTTTGACCACCCTAGTCGTGCGACGCCCTAAAGCAATGGCATAAGAGACCTTAGAAATATCGTCAGCCATCAGGACCACATTGGCAGTCTCCAACGCTACATCAGTTCCGGCAGCACCCATAGCAATTCCCACCGAAGAAGCCGCCAAGGCTGGAGCGTCGTTAACACCGTCGCCGACCATAGCTACTTTTCCATATTCCTCTAATTTTTTTATAATCTCTACTTTATGCTCCGGCAGCAGTTCGGAATATACTTGGTCAACTCCTGCCTTCTCGCCCATGATTTGCGCAGTAGAAGAGCTGTCACCTGTTAGCATTACAACCTTTATCCCCATTTGCTTCAGTTTTCTGATCGATTCTTTCGCTTGCGGGCGCAGGGTATCTTGTACCGCTAAAACACCAATTCGTTCTTTTCCCACCTGAACCAAGATGACCGTATTCCCTTGCTTCTCCAGTTCCCGGACAGCTTTCATTTCTTCTTCCGATAACGTTTGTCCTTCGTTCAAATCTAGTTTTCCGATTCGATATTCCTGACCCTCCACTATGCCATGTACCCCAAATCCAGGCACAGCTTCCAGTTTTGTGGCCGAGCTAAGGAGGAGATTTCTCTCTTTCGCCTTATGCATTATGGCTTTTGCAATCGGGTGTTCTGACCATATTTCCAAGGAGGCAGCAATGCATAAGACCTCATTTTCTGTATAGTTTCCGTAAGGTATCACCTGAGTAATTTTCGGTATTCCCTCAGTCAGAGTTCCCGTTTTGTCAAAAGCAACTACGCTTACATTACCGATCCCCTCCAGATAGGCACCTCCTTTGAAAAGGATGCCCTTGCGCGCGCCGTTTGATATCCCGGATAAAACAGCAGGCATAATAGAGGAAACTAGGGCACAGGGCGAGGCAACGACGAGAAAGATCATGGCTTTGTAAATTGTCTCACTCCAAGACCATCCTAAGACCAAGGGTGGCAAGACTGAGATCATAACCGCGCCAGTGATCACAATTTTAGCGTACATACCTTCAAAGCGCTCCATGAATAATTGACTAGGGGGCCTTTCACTTTGCGCTTCCTGAACAAGATGGATTATTTTAGCGAGCAAAGTTGCCTCTGCTGGTTTGGTCATTTCGATGACTAAGGCTCCCTGTCCGTTCATAGTTCCAGCAAAAACCTCGTCCCCAGCAGATTTGTCTATGGGAATCGATTCCCCCGTAATCGATGCTTGATTTACAGAAGAATATCCCTCACGCACAATTCCATCTGCAGCAATCCTTTCTCCTGGCCTCACCAACAAACGGTCGCCTTGCTGCAATTCTTCGACTTGAACTCGCTGTTCCACATTTCCTTGTAATACAATGGCCTCTTCCGGTCGTAGTTTCATGATCGACTTAATTTCGTCATTCGTTCGCTCCAAAGTATACCCTTCCAGGGCTCCACTTAGGGAAAAAATCAAGATCAAAATAGCACCGTCTCTCCAAAATCCGATACTAGCAGCACCTATGGCAGCTACTACCATAAGCAAATCGACATCTAAATCTTTTTCCTTAATCAGGGTTTGCATGCCTTCCCAAGCTTTCTGATATCCCCCTATAGCATAGGCTACAAGGTAGAAAGGAACTTCGAACTCAGCATGACCATATTCGCCAGAGTACCAAGCCAAGATAATAAATCCTAAACTGAGGGCTGTAACAATCAACCCCTTGTGTCGCGACCATAGTGTATTCCAAGATATTCTCATGCTCATTTCTCTCCTTATGCTTTTTTTCACATGATTTAGCTAGACGGTATGTACCCTCTTAGCTCGACTCCATCAATCCATAGATCGAAGGAGTCGGGATGAAGTTCCTAGCGCTCTAAAAGGTTTCGACATTAATTTTTTTTAAGGTTTGCAAAAACTGCTTGATTTCGTCGTCACTCAGAACGGATGTCATCTGATCAGTTAGATGAAAATGGTAGTCATGATGCTCCTCAAAGGCCTTCTTGCCTAGATCAGTCAAACTGATGAGATTAACACGCCTATCTTCTTTCGTCGATTCACGACGGGCAAAATTCTTCTTTTCTAACCGATCCACCGTCACCGTAGTGGTTCCTGTCGTAACCCCCAGTTTCTGGGCTAAACCTTTCATATTTATTTTTTCATGTTCACCAAGGACCTCTAAGGCATGTGCCTCAGAAACCGTTAGTTCGCTGGATCGTACGATTGAATTTTCCCAGGAAGAAAACCCATTGAAAAACGCCAAGAGTTCATGGGTCAACTCTTCATTGATCGTCACTAAAACTCCCCCTCTAGATTAGTAAGTAACTCATAATGTTTTATGATAATAATGTTTGAACTTCAAGATATATGATAGCAAAAATACTCTTCGCTGACAAGGGGGGTCAGCGAAGAGTTAATATTTCTGAACGAAGGTGCACGTTATTTGGGTAGTTTACCTAATGTCTTCCATATGTAACGATGACCAACTATCCCCTCTACCCAGATCCGCTTCAAAAGCCCGCTGCCTGAATTCTTCGCTCTATGCAATATCGGCAATCTTCCGGATGATCATCCCCACAAATCTTGTTTTCGTAAAGTGCGTATTGTTTTCTGACTGACGTTGGAGTAATAATTGGCATAACGACATTGGCGCCCGCCTTCAAGGCGAGCTCCCTGCCTTGCGGATGCAGAGTGCCAAGTGCCGTCGTGGCCGGAATAAGGCTCTCCGGAATAAGCAGCCGCGCCAAGGCCACCATTACCAGCGTATCTTTAATCGTTCCTCCTTTTTCTGTACCCAGTGGCGTCTCACTGTGAGGAATAAAGGGTCCGATTCCGATCATGTCTGGACGGAGTTCCATTAAATATCGCAAGTCCTCTGCTAAATCAGCGGGTGTTTGTCCTGGAAGCCCTACCATAAATCCAGCTCCCACTTGGTAGCCAATCTCCTTCAAAGCGCTCAAACAGGCACGGCGATCATCGAAGCGCATCGTCGGGTGTAACGTTTCATACAGTTCTTTCGAAGCCGTTTCGTGGCGCATCAGAAAGCGATCTGCACCGGAGGCAAAGAGGCTTTGATACGTTTCCACTCTCCGTTCGCCGATCGATAATGTAATGGCTACCTCTGGATAACGTTTTTTAATCTCCTGAATCAAAGCAACGAGTATCTCCTCTGTATACCAAAGGTCTTCACCACTTTGCAAGACAAACGTCCGATAGCCTAATTCGTACCCTTGATCACAGCAACCTATGATTTCTTCCGGGGTTAACCGATAACGTTCCACCTTCGCATTGGAAGCTCGGATTCCGCAATACAGGCAATCTTGCCGGCAAATATTTGAAAACTCGATAAGTCCTCTTAAGTAAACTTTATCCCCATAATACGCCTGTTTCGTCTTTAGTGCATAGTTATAGAGAACCTCCCTGTCCTCATTCGTTATATTTTCTAAGAGGTACGTGATTTCTTTGTATGTGAGATCATTCGTTTGATAGATTTTCTCTAATAAATTAAGCAGGTTACTCACAAAACCACCCCCTCTATTTTTGAATATCATTTCAACCTTTTACCATGTATCTTCTTCCAAGATCATCTTAGCCAGTGGGAATGGTTCAAGCGCTCTCGGAAGTAATCCCTGAACATAAGCAATCAGAATGCCGTAATTTACTATGGGTACGTTAAATTCTTTGGCGCGATTTACTCTACTGAGCATTCCTGTCCTGTTCATCATACACGCTCCGCAATGAACTATAAGGGCATATTTCTTGACGTCTTCAGTAAAGGTAGCTCCGGCAGAGAAATCAAAGTCTATCTGCTTACCGGTTCTCTGACGTATCCATCTGGGTATCTTCACACTACCAATATCATCCGATTGCCTGTGATGTGTACACCCTTCTGCTATTAAAACCTTGTCTCCATCCTTAAGCATTTCGATAGCCTTGGCACCTTTAATAAATTCTGTTAAATCTCCCTTTTGTCTAGCAAATAAGATTGAAAATGACGTCATCAAAATCTCCTTAGGGGTATCGGCAGCAACCTTTAAAAAGACTTGCGAATCGGTAATCACCAGCTTTGGTTTTTTTACTAAATTATTCAAGGTTTCTCTTAGTTCGTATTCCTTAGTTACGATCGCTATAGCATCACTTTCGAGTATGTCTCTAATCGTCTGTTGTTGAGGAAGAATTAATCTTCCCTTGGGAGCCGCTTTATCAATCGGTGTAACCAGCACAACAAAATCCCCAGGGTTAATCAAATCCCCCACAAGTTTAAACTTATCTTCATCCTCAGGAATAACTGAGATGATGGCATTTTTTAATGCTTTGATTCCCTGCTTCTTAAGAGCTGATAGAGCAACGACCGGGGTGTTTAGTTCTTCTTGAAGACTACTTTCTATGCTTTCATAGTTATCGTTATTGTTATTGTTATTGTTATTGTTATTGTTATTGTTTTCAAGAGTATCCATTTTATTTAAAACCACGATAAGCGGTTTCTTCTTTTCCTTAAATTTATCCATAATAAACCGATCATCGTCACTAATTCCTAACTTAATATCTACAATAAGGAGTGCCACATCAGCGATATCGAGAACCTCCAAGGTCTTCTTTATCCTGAGCTCCCCCAATTCTCCTACATCGTCTATTCCAGCTGTATCGATGATCATACACGGTCCTATGGGCAATATCTCCATTGATTTAAACACCGGGTCAGTCGTTGTACCTTTTACTTCGGATACAATAGCCGTTTCCTGTCCAGTAATGGCATTGATCACGCTGGATTTCCCTGCATTCCTCTTGCCGAATAAAGCCAAATGTACTCTTACCCCTCTGGGTGTTTCATTTAAGCTCATTTAAGTCCCTCCCACGATCAGTTCCCTAGTACTTCTTTGCATTCCCAGCATTGAGGTATTCATGGCATTTATTAGCATTTACCGGCACATACCGTCATTTACTGGCATTCTAGAAACTCAAGTAATTCCTGGTATTCCTGGTTTTGTGACTTCATACGGATTCAAGATCTCATCAATCCTAGAATTCGAAAAAATAGTTTCTTCTATTAACACTTCTCTTATTGTCTTATCTTCTCTTAAAGCCTTTCTGGCTATATGGGCGGCTTGATCATACCCAATATGATGAACTAAAGCAGCAGCTAGGACCGTTGACTTTTCAAGAGTTTCTTGGCATTTTTCTTTATTTGGGATAATTCCCTCAATACACTTCTCCCTAAATATCGTGACTCCATTATTCAGAAGCTCTAGTGATTCCAGCAAGCTTTCCGCTATCAGGGGCATAAAGGCATTAAGTTCGAGCTGCCCTGAAGAGGCAGCCATCGTAATAGCATAGTCATTGGCCATGACTCTCATAGCAACTTGGCCAATCATCTCAGGTATTACCGGATTCACCTTGCCCGGCATAATCGTTGAGCCGGCCTGCATCTGAGGAAGTTCTATTTCGCCGAACCCTCCCCTAGGGCCAGACGATAATAATCTTAAATCATTGGATATCTTCAAAAGGTTCGTGCTACAAGCTTTTAAGAGTCCTGATACTTCTACGAAAACATCATTATTTTGAGTTATGTCTATGGGATAGTCAGACCTAGCCAAACCTAATCCTGTTAACTCCTGAATAGTATCCGTGATCATAAAGATATATTTTTGAGAGGCATTAACTCCCGTGCCGATGGCAGTGCCTCCCAGATTAATCTGTCTCAAGCGTTCTTCTACCTTATAAACTCTCCAGCGGTCTCTTTCTATGGCCTTGGCATAAGCACCAAATTCCTGTCCAAGCATCATTGGCAAGGCATCCATAAGCTCTGTCCTGCCTAATTTAATCACATCACTAAAGTCATTTTCCTTCCCCTGCAGAGCTTCCTGAAGTTGCGCAAGGGAAGAACTTAATTTTCTGAGCATGTGAATTGCAGTGATTCTCAGCGCTGTTGGATAAACATCATTGGTCGACTGCGACATGTTAACATCATTCAAAGGATGTACAATGTCATAGTCTCCTTTTCTCCCTCCTAATATCTCAATAGCCCTGTTAGCAATCACCTCATTGACATTCATATTTGTAGATGTACCTGCTCCCCCTTGAAAAGCGCTTAATACAAATTCGCGATCAAAGTTCCCTTGGACAACCTCCTCACTTGCTCGAATGATGGCATTGGCTTTATCCTCTGACAGTTGCTTTAACTCTTTATTGACCATGGCCGCCGCCTTTTTAATTAAGGTCATTTCATAGATAAGCTTCAGGTTGACATTTTTGGACCCTAAATCGAAGTTTTCTTGGGCTCTTTTTGTGTTAATTCCATAATAGTTATTTTCTGAAATCTCCCCTTCTCCGATATTGTCCTTTTCTATTCTACAGTTCACTTTATACCTCCAGAAATTTCCTCCACGCATTTATTCTTATATTTTCCCCAATCTAATATCCAATTGCTCCGGGCGAAGGGCTATTACATAGTAGCTGCTAGAAACGGAAATCTCGCTTTCCTTCCTTAATTTCGTTCAAATGCTCTATTGCAATTGCCCGAACTTTCTCATTTGTTATGAAGGGAATCTCGTTTTCAATTACCACCTCCCCCCTTTTCTTGGTATCCGGCGAAGCATAATCCTCTAGATATTCTTTAAGGGTCATCAAAGCATTTGGCTGACAGCAGTTTGCAATCTGCCCGGCCTTTACAAGTTTCATAAAACGATCACCTGTACGCCCTTCACGATAACAGGCTGTGCAGAAGCTTGGAATATAACCTAATCCCAAGAGCCAGTTTACAATCTCATCCAATGTTCGGGTATCGTTTACTTCAAATTGAGCCGAGTTATCATCCTGCGCTTCCGGTTCAACATATCCGCCAACACTGGTGCTTGAGCCTCCACTTATCTGGGATATGCCTAATTCCAGCACATGCTCGCGGGTTGCTTTCGATTCACGGGTGGAAATAATCATCCCCGTATAAGGGGTGGCAATACGAATAACAGCTACAATTTTTGCAAAAATATCATCCGAGATTGCATCCGAAAAATTTCTGGGGTCGATATCATCGGCGGGGCGGATGCGAGGAATGCTGATAGTATGTGGCCCCACACCCATTGCTGCTTCTAAATGCTCAGCATGCATGAGCAAACCGACAAAGTCATAACGATACATATTTAAGCCGAACAAAACTCCGATTCCCACATCGTCAATACCGCCCTCCATGGCGCGATCCATCGCTTCGGTATGATAGGCGTAGTTGTGCTTTGGTCCCGTGGGATGCAGCTCCTCATAGCTTTTTTGGTTATAAGTTTCCTGGAATAATATGTAAGTACCGATATCCGCTTCCTTGAGCTTACGATAATTTTCCACGGTTGTCGCAGCAATATTAACATTGACGCGGCGGATAGCTCCGTTTTTATGCTTAATACTATAAATGGTCTTCATACTTTCGAGAACATATTCAATTGGACTGTTCACAGGATCTTCTCCTGTTTCTAAAGCCAAACGTTTGTGTCCCATATCCTGCAAGGCGATAACCTCTCGCACAATATCCTCCTGCGAAAGCTTTTTACGAGATATGGTTTTATTAGCCTTGTGATAGGGACAGTACACGCAGCCGTTTATGCAGTAGTTTGAAAGATAAAGTGGAGCGAACATGACAATACGGTTGCCATAAAGCTTCTGCTTAATCTCCTTTGCCAGTTTGAACATTTTTTCTTTTTCATCTTCTAAATCACATTCTAGTAGAACAGCTGCCTCTCGATGGGTTAAGCCCTTACAGTCTTTTGCACGTTCTATCAGGCTATCAATCAGTTCACGGTTTCTTTTGTTTTCCTGAGCATAGGAAAGTGTGGCTAGGATTTCACCGTCATCAATAAACTCCGTTGCATTTTTCGACTTACAATTATACATAAAATTTATTCCTCCAATTTCTTCGTTAAAGCAGATTTAACATTTACCCCTTGAATTTTCCCCAATTTACCCGTCATCGCACTAATTTCATCCGAGGTTCCTTCCACGATCAAGGAGATAATGGATATACCCCTTTCCGGTCGAGGGATTCCCATTCTTCCAATTATGATGCCCGCTAAATCGTGCAAAGTCTCATTAACCCTATTAGCACTTTCAAATTCTTCAATAACTATGCCTATAACCCCTATTCTCTTATCCATACTTTTGTTCCTCCAAAGTAAAATAAAAAAACCTTCTACAACAGTAAGAAGGCTCATTAGTGATTTAACCCTTCTCCTTTTGCTCAGAAAAATCCTAACAATCAGGTAAAAGTTCGATAGATCCACGATGCCCGAAACCTCCGGCACAACAGATACGTCAATTTCATATTTAATTATCAGTGTGGCTCTAAGGAACCACACTGATAATGCTTGTATCATGTGGTTCCTTACTCGACTGACGATTTCAAGCAAATTGCACTGTTATACATTATTCCAATGCCCTATTAAGTATACTATTTTCCCCTTACATAATCTTTGTTTCTAAAGGAGATTTCTACGGTAATCCTTCTTTGATAACTAAATTTTCTTACGTGCCGTATAGGTAGTGTGCAGTAATTGATGCGCTCTTTCTCCATAAGGCTCGCCCAAATAATCTTTATACAGACCTATAATCGCCGGATTTTCGTGTGATTTGCGCAAGGTTTTGGAGCGATCTTCGCGGTATAAAGCTCCAGCTCGGGCTGAAAGGATCTCTAGGTTTCCATGATGATAGGGTTGTCCACCGCCCCCGATACACCCTCCTGGGCAGGCCATGATTTCAATCACATCGTAATTGCTATCCCCAGCTTTTATTTTCTCAAGAACAGTACGAGCATTGCCCAGACCGTGAATGACGGCAATTCGATAGTCTCGTCCCGCAATCGGAATGACTGCTTCTTTAAGACCATCCATTCCTCGGAGTACCTCAAACTCCACTTTCTCCAGAGTTTCACCGGTTAGTACCTCATAGGCAGTCCGCAAGGCAGCTTCGAGGACTCCGCCTGTTGCTCCGAAAATCACAGAAGCACCCGTTGATTCCCCTAAGGGATGATCAAACTCTTGGTCTTTGAGGTGATCGAAATGAATGCTGGCTTCTCGGATCATACGACCCAGTTCACGTGTGGTGATGACGATGTCCACATCCGCGGTTTCCGACCCTTGCGAGAGTTCAGGACGGGCTGCTTCGTATTTTTTTGCGACGCAGGGCATGACCGAGACAACCGTAATGGTTTTGGGGTCAATCCCCAAAGTTCTCGCATAATAGCTTTTGATCAAGACCCCTAACATTTCATGGGGGGATTTACAGGTTGAAGGAATGTCCAAAAGATCTGGGAATTGATGCTCAAAGAACTTGACCCAAGCGGGACAGCAACTTGTGAGCAGAGGTAGGCGTCCGCCATGTTGTATGCGGTGAACGAGCTCTGTTGCTTCCTCCATGATCGTTAGGTCAGCGGCAAAATCCGTATCAAAGACGCGATCAAAACCAAGCCGACGCAGAGCAGCCACCATTTTGCCCGTAACAATTGTCCCCGGTTCTAAACCAAATCCCTCTCCCAGAGCGACCCGTACAGCTGGAGCCGTTTGTACGACGACGAATTGATTGGGATCGTTGAGGGCCTTCCAAACTTTGTCGACCTGATCTAGCTCGGTTAATGCACCAGTGGGACATACCGCAATACATTGTCCGCAGAACGTACAAGCTGTTTGGCTCAGGGGTAAATCGAAGGCCGTTTTCACCACTGTTTCAAAACCACGCCCTACAGCAGAGTATACACCTACTGTCTGTACGTCGTTGCACATCGTTTCACAGCGACGACAGCGAATACATTTGTTGGGGTCCCGAACAATAGAAGAACTTGACGTGTCGATTTCGAACTCGGATTCTTCCCCTTCATAGGAGATATGGCGTACGCCTAATTCTGAGGCTAAGGCTTGAAGGTCACAGTCTTGGTTTTTCGCACAAGTCAAACAAGATTTAGGGTGGTCAGAAAGGAGAAGTTCAACCATAGCTCGTCGAGCCTGGATAGCACGGAGAGAATCCGTTCTAACGACCATGCCACTTGATACTGGCGTTGAACAGGAAGAAGCCAAATTACGTCGACCCTCAATTTCGACCACACATACTCGACAGGAAGCGATGTTATTATTGTAGTGCATTTCATTAAGTTTTAGATAACATAAGGTTGGAATATCTATGTTTACCGTCCGGGCGGCGTCTAAAATGGACATTCCTTCCGGTACTTTAAGCACTATGTCATTAATGGTTAGCTGTATATCCATATGGAGTCCTCCTTTAGGGGTACCTTAATGGCAGATGATAGCGCCGACGACGCGACATTGTTCCATGCATGCCCCGCATTTTAGGCAACGTTCTTGGTCGATGATGTGGCGCTTCTTTGAAGTGCCTGTGATGCAATGCATAGGACATTTTTTGACACAAAGGGTACACCCTACGCACTTGTCTGTGATTTCATATTTCAACAGACTCTTGCAAACGCCCGCTGGACAGGTTTTGTCGACAACATGGGCAATATATTCTTCTCGGAAATACTTTAAGGTGGACAGGATAGGATTAGGCGCACTTTGTCCTAATCCACAAAGGGCAGTATCTTTAATGATACGACACAGCTTTTCCATTTTATCCAAATCCTCTAATGTCCCTTTGCCTTCTGTAATCTTAGTCAGAATTTCGTACAGGCGTTTGGTGCCAACACGACAGGCCGTGCAACGCCCACAGGATTCATCCATCGTGAATTCTTGGAAGAACCTTGCGATATTAACCATACAATCATCTTCATCCAAAACAATAAGTCCTCCAGAACCCATCATGGATCCTATAGATGCTAAGGATTCATAATCAATAGGGGAATCTAAATACTTGGTCGGAATACATCCACCCGATGGCCCTCCAGTTTGAGCTGCTTTAAACGTTTTACGTTGCTTAATACCTCCGCCAATGTCAAAAATAATTTGCCGAAGGGTTGTCCCCATTGGGACTTCAACGAGTCCTACATTATTTACTTTACCCGCTAAAGCAAAAACTTTGGTCCCTTTGCTTTTTTCTGTACCAATAGCAGCAAACCAAGCCGCTCCCTTTAAAATAATGGGAGGAATATTGGCCAACGTTTCCACATTGTTGACACAGGTTGGTTTACCCCACAAACCCTTTTCGGCTGGAAACGGTGGTTTAACGGAAGGTTCCCCCCTGGCCCCTTCAATAGAATGGATTAATGCCGTTTCCTCCCCACAGACAAAGGCCCCGGCTCCGTATTTAAGTTCAATGTCAAAACTAAAATCGCTGCCTAAAATCCTTTTTCCAAGTAAACCGTATTCATGGGCCTGCGCAATGGCAACTTTTAACCGATGAATCGCTGCTGGATATTCTGCTCGAACATAAATAAATCCCTCGGATGCTCCAATCGCAGCACCCGCGATAAGCATAGCCTCTAAAACACTATGAGGGTCTCCTTCTAGGACCGAGCGGTCCATAAAGGCACCCGGATCCCCTTCGTCGGCATTGCAAATGATGTATCGTTGATCCGCTTGGTTTTTACGCGTAAATTCCCATTTTGAACCCGTCGGAAAACCTGCACCGCCACGTCCTCGCAGCCCACTCACTTTAAGGACGTCAATGACCTCCATGGGAGTCATCTGGAAAAGAACTTTAGCTAAGGCTTGATAGCCGTCTGCAGCAATATATTCCAGAATGTTTTCTGGCGCAATATAACCCACGTTGCGTAGGGCTATACGAAGTTGTCCATCATAAAAGGGAAGTTTGGTAGCGAAACGTTCTTTGGTATTTGGGTCCATAAAAAGAAGATGTTCAACCTGTTTTCCATGTATAAAGTGTTCTTCAACAATGGTTGTCACGTCTTCTGCCGAAACCTCACAATACGTTACGTTATCAGGGAAGATTTCGATCATTGGGCCCTTCTCGCAAAAACCAAAACAGCCCGGTTGAAAGACCTTTATTTGATCAGACAATCCTAGTCTGTTTAGTTCTTCTTCCAGACACTCGGCGATTCGAGGACTGCCCGAGGAGTGGCAACCAGGTCCTCCGCAGACCATAACGTGCCTTACCAAACCTTGGGCGTGTTTAGTGCCGACAGAGTCGATAGCACGCCGTGATTCAAGGAGTTTAAGACTTTGGGCTTGTAATGCATTTAGTGCATCGGTATTTTTGAGTTTCATATGGCTTTCCTTTCCTTCGGTGACGCTTCCTTATTCGACGTTCTTAGTTCGACGTTCTTAGTTTGACGTTCGTGGTTCGACGTCGCTTAGCTTTCCGGGCGGTACTTTGCCAAGACTTCATTAATGTCTTGTGGTTTGTGCATGCGTCCATGCACTTTGCCATCGACAATCATGACAGGGGCTAAGCCGCACGCTCCAACGCAGCGAAGAGTTTCTAAGGTAAAGAGATTATCCGGACTCGTTTCTCCTGCCTTAATTTTGAGTTGATTTTCAAGCTCTTCTTTTAATTTCTCGGCCCCTCGCACAAAACAGGCGGTACCGGTACATACGTTAACAACATGTTCCCCTCTGGGTATCATTGTGAAAAACGAGTAAAAGCTCACAACACCATAGACTGTAGCGGAAGGGATGTCCAGTTTCTGCGCAATATGCCACTGTACATTATCAGGTAAGTACCCATATATTTCTTGAGCATAATGCAGGACCCCAATGAGATTTTCCTTTTTGTGAGTCAAACTGTCGATATAGTCATCTAGCTTTTGGACAAACTGATTAGGCGAAGCGGTATCACACATGAAAATCCTCCTTTATTAAAGAACACGACTGCTACATTTACACCTCTCTTTGATTGTTTTTAGCTTGTTCTCCATTGGGTCTATTCGTCTTAGTGGTCTGATGGGCAGACAATAGGTTATGTGATTATTCTAACTTTCACATCATTGTCTGTCGTGTTTATGGACATATAATAAGCGTTTTGTGAATAAAGAAAATATTATTAATTATTAAAACAACAATAAGTGTCTTCTACATAGAAAAAAGGCCCCCGTTAGGAGCCTCTTAATTAATAACTCTTCTTTATTCCTGCTCATAAACAGTGGCTCTACACACTGCTATCACGACTTTACAGTGGTATAAATATCTTAACAGGCCGGCCAACTGCGCCGTATTTCTGTTCGGATTTCAATGCCCCACAATGTTCTAAATATTCGAGGTAGCGGCGTACAGTAACCCTTGTTAACTTAACTCCTTCTGCAACTTCCTCAGCCGAGAGGGGACGTCGGTTTGCTTTTAAAAATAAAACTATCTGCCCAAGAGTGGCTTGATGTAAGCCCTTAGGCAACCCGGCTTCTCCTAAATTCCCAGCAGTGTTTTGGCTGGGCAGCGACAAATACCCATCAGTGAGCGTATTTTTGCCCTCAATTAGGTTATTTGCAGGATTACAACTAGTCACCCGGTTAATTTCCCCAGTTAGGGATTGGATTTGTTCTACCATTTGGTTAAAGGCATCCTCAAGCTCTCCGATTTCTTTAGCGCTTGAAACTTTAATCTTTTGGGTAAGATGTCCAGTGGCTACATCCCGAGTTCCTAACGCAATAGTATGCAAGGGATCAATGATCACTTTATGAATGGTAAACCAACTAATAAGTCCGACCAAAATTGTTAAAGCTAATCCTAATTCGGCCATTGTGATCAAAGATCGAGTGATAATTTCCTGTTCATAGGCATGGGAAATCCCTACATAAAAGATTCCAATAATATTGCCATTTTCTGCACGTAATGGAACATAACCCGTTTGGTACCACTGACCAACCACATTAGCCTCTCCAATAAAAGTCTGACCATCTTTTAATACTGTCTGGGCTATATTAGCAGAAACCTTGGTCCCAATTGCTCGTTCGCCTTTTGAACTAAGTACCGTAGTCGCAACCCGCGTATCTTCAAGAAATACCGTTACACTGTCCCCAGTAAGCCGGGATAAATGATCCACTAAATCATTATTAAGACTAATTTTAATAGGTCCTTTATAAAGGTTCCCCTCGTGAACAGACCACGAGCCAGGATATGTTTTATCAATGATTTCCTCACAGGTTGCTAAATCAGTTTGTGCTTTGATCATAGCAGCAGCCACTGCACGATCTTTCATATAAAAACCAAGAACCATGAGGAAGCTAGCAGCCAGTAAAACAAGGGAACCTAGGAGCAATATGAGGATGTGATGTTTGAGCGAGCGCACGAGTTCACCTCTCCCGTAAATTTTACCATATTTTTGCTCTTAATAGGGTAATTAGGGATGAATTCGCGGTTAAAGTTGAAAAACCTCTTTCGTACCTCACAGTTTTTCCCTTTCTTAAACTACTTTTCACTTTACAGTCTTTGTAAATTAATTCGTTGATTGTGCAGGATTATCGTATTCCTCATCCCCATTCCTCAGTCACACCAAAAGTAACTATTAGTTTAGGAGTAGCCATTGGATATGGTAATTCTGTAATCTTACCTGAAATGTTAATTGAAACCGCAGATCATGCCCTTTATCAAGCAAAACAAGATGGTAGAAATCGCTATAAATTAGCGACTGACCAAATAAGCGTTCTTTAAAGTATTAAAAACTAAGTCTATTTATAATTGAAGCTTTATCGAAATTAGTGTAAACTAAATAGAAATAGTTTGTTTGTAAATGATGCTTAAAATTCATCAATAACATTATTTAATAGGAGGGTGTTTCATAAATGAGTTTTGTAATTAACAAGAGTGTAACTTGGGTTGGCAAAATCGATTGGGAACTAAAAAAGTTTCATGGAGATGAATACTCTACACACCGAGGATCCAGTTATAATTCTTACCTTGTTCGAGACGAAAAGATAGCCTTGATTGACTGTGTTTGGACGCCCTTTGCCAAGGAATTTGTGGCTAATTTAAAGAAAGAACTAGATTTAAATACAATTGATTACATCATTGCTAATCATGGTGAACCCGATCACAGTGGGGCATTACCGGAACTAATGAAGGAGATTCCTAATACCCCTATTTATTGTACTGCCAATGCCATGAAATCCTTAAAAGGCCAGTATCATCAAGATTGGAATTTCGTACCTGTCAAAACAGGGGACAAGCTAAGCCTAGGATCGAAAGAGTTTGTTTTCGTCGAGGCCAGAATGCTCCATTGGCCTGATACAATGTTTACTTACTTAACTGGGGATAATATCCTCTTTAGTAATGACGGTTTTGGTCAACATTTAGCTTCTGAGCACATGTTCAATGACTTAGTCGACCAAGCTGAATTATATCAAGAAGCCATTAAGTACTATGCCAATATCTTAACTCCGTTTAGTAAGTTTGTGGAAAATAAAATCAATGAAATCTTAAGCTTTGACCTACCTGTCGATATGATTTGCCCGAGTCATGGTGTCATCTGGCGGGATAATCCCTTGCAAATTGTCCATAAATATATGGAATGGGCTAAAGATTATAAAGAAAATCAAATTACCATCATTTACGATACTATGTGGAACAGTACTCGAAAAATGGCCGAGAAAATTGCCGCAGGTATCCGATTAAGTGATACAGATGTAACGGTTAAGTTGTTTAATTGCAATTCTACCCATACCGATAAAAATGACATTATTACTGAAGTCTTTAAATCCAAGGCAATCATCGTAGGTTCCCCGACTATTAATAAAGGAATCCTTTTCTCCGCCGCGGGAATATTAGAAATGATTAAGGGATTAGGATTTAAAAATAAAAAGGGTGCTGCCTTTGGTAGTTATGGCTGGAGTGGCGAAAACACTAAACTTATTTCAGCTGAATTAGAACACGGCGGATTTGATCTACTGAACGAAGGGTTAAAGGTAACCTGGAACCCAGATGACGATAGCCTCATTAAGTGTCAGGACTTCGGTCGAAGTATTGGAGAAATGCTCAAGTAAACAAAGATATAGAAAACCCCCACTTTCGGTGGGGGTTTTTCGTGCTTCAAATTGAGAACTTCTTCATTAAGTATTTCTTTTGGGCATAGCCAAAGGTTTTCTTCAGAGTCTCGACAAAGTTCAGCTTTTAGCTTAATGGTTTAACGTTATTGTAATATCTACAATTTCCGGTTTGTTTCCGATCCGTACTGGTGGACCCCAAGTACCATACCCTGAAGAAACAATCAGTTGGAAATCTCCCTTACGCAGGTATCCCCAGTCATCTTCAAAAATTCGCTCTGTAATAAATTGAAAGGGAAACATTTGTCCACGATGCGTATGTCCAGACATTTGTAAATCTATGCCTTGTTCTGAAGGCTCTGATAACTGTGACGGTTGGTGGTCCATTAAAAGGATTGGCAATGAATGATTGAAACCCTGCATTAAGGTTTTAAGGTCTTGTCGTTTGGCACCGCTATAGCGAGACCCCGACTTATCATCCCGCCCGATCAAGTAAAAAGCACCATTGATCTCTTCGGAACTGTCCCTTAAGACCTTCACCCCTGCCTTACCTAGGTATTTGATCGCTTCTTCAGCATTGCCGCCAATGTACTCATGGTTCCCTAAAACCGCAAAAACTCCGTATTGAGCACTTAGTCTGCGAAAGTTATCGGAAACTTCCTGTTTATTCGAGGACTCGATATTTTCATCAAACACATCCCCAGCAAACAAGATCAGGTCAGGCTTAAGTTCATTAATCGTATTCACCATTTTAGTCAGATGCTCATTATGAACAATCGTCCCTAAATGAATATCGGAAACCATGACAACATGCAATTGTTGAAGAGAGCCAGCCTGTTTAGCAATCGATATATCATAATGGTTAACTTGAGGATGACGGGCATTCCAAGCTCCATAACTCACAATACCAACGACTAAGATTAATATAGTTAATCCCAAAGCCGGGTTTAAACTTTGTTTTATCCCCAGCGGCACAAATCCAATCCACCTATCCAGCAAGCGTAGTATATCTAGCGCTGTGATCAACAATAAGGAGTATAACATAACTGGCAGCCAATAAACCCCCAGCACGTTTAATCCTTCGAATAAAACTGTCGGAAGATACTTCTCAGCTAAACGACTCAATAAATAGGCAAAGGAAATTAGTAAAAAGATCAGCCAATATACCTTTGAACTTAAAAAAGGTAAATAACTGAATAAAGCCTGCCACCCTCGCAGACCCACATAATAATTGAAACCACCATAAATTGTCAGCATTAAAGCAATAACCAAAAGAAAGAAAGGATTCATCATCTTGATGTTCTACCTCCGACCTAAATTTTGCACAGTAGTTATTAAATTATGTATAGGGGTAATTATATAACTTTTCATGGTATACGTCACATGTTACTAACTAATAAATCGATCTTGATGGGTTCCAAACACTGAGAAGAATTGAATCGCGCTGAGGAGCATAAAAGTCCATTTCATGGTAACCCTAATAATGTTAAAAAGAACGTTATTCATGAAAAATTCAAATACTGCAGCGCTGCAAATCTATAATTAAAGTTATTACTTATTCGATGAGGGGGATCTCATAAAAAGGGATCTCCCTTGAATTTTAAAAAAAGGAGGGGATTCATTGAACTCGTTACTTCTAAAAAATTGTCTCATAGTGCAGAGTAATGGCGAAACAGAAAAAAAGGATATCTTAATTCAGAGCGGAAAAATATCTTGTATTTCAGATACCCTATTTTCCGATGGCAGTTCCGAAATCATGGATATAGAAGAACACTATGTCTTGCCAGGATTTATCGATTGCCACACTCACTTAGGAATAATAGAAGAAGGTACTGGGAAAATAGGCGTTGACAATAATGAAACATCCGACGCTATTACACCGCATTTAAGAGGGATTGATGCCGTTAATCCTTTAGATATTGCGTTTAAAGATGCTGTTAAGTCCGGTGTTACCAGCGTTATGACTGGCCCAGGAAGTAATAATGCCGTAGGTGGTCTAGCCTTAGCCATAAAAACAGCGGGTCATATCCTCGATAACATGATCTTAAAGAACCCAGTTGGCCTAAAAATTGCCCTCGGTGAGAATCCGATCACGACGTATGGTAAAGATAGTAAATGTCCTGTCACAAGGATGGGGACTTCTGGCTTAATTAGGGAATTGTTTATGAAGGCAGAAGATTATATGGTTTTAAAAGAAGAAGGCAAAGTTAAGTATCGTGATATACGTTTAGAGGCTGTTATTCCAGTGCTCAAAGGGGTTATGCCCTTACGGGCTCATGCCCACAGGGCTGACGATATTATTTCGGCAATACGCATCGCCGAAGAGTTTAAGATTAATAAACTGGTGATTGAACATGGTACAGAAGCAGATTTGGTTAAGGAATACCTCAAGGAACGAAAGATCCCGGTTGCGTTTGGCCCCATGTTAACCCCTAGGATTAAAATGGAACTAAAAAGTCGCAACTATAAAACTGCCATTAATTTAGTTGAAGCTGGCGTAAAAGTAGCCCTAATTACTGATCATCCCTACAACTCAATTGACCAATTACGCACTATTGCTGCCTTAACCATTGCTGAAGGTCTAAAAAAGAAAGACGCTCTTCATTTATTAACCTCACATCCAGCAGAAATAATTGGATGTGGTGATAAGGTTGGTGAAATAACGGCTGGATATGATGCCGACCTTGTTGTCTATAGTGGCGATCCGTTTGATATAAATTCTAAAGTTTTATTTACTTTTATAAATGGTAGACTTGAATATTCTAAAACAAAAGGGGTATGTTAAAAAGTCATAATGCACTTATGCTTCCAGAAAGTATATAACGACAAGTTATTTCATTCATCAGTGGTGCCGCGCAGCGGCATGGGGGTCTGACTAGTACAAAAAAGAGGTTAGGCTTGCGCATTGAGCACAGCCTAACCCCTTAAGCCCCATTATCTATCAAGCATTTTTCTTATCAAATTCCTTGAGCAGAATATTTTCTGGTTAAATTCATTCTTTGAATATGACATTGGTAGGAATCTCTCGACTTTATCAAGATGTCTATCCATTCTTCATTAGAAAACAAGGCTGTCATCTGGGTTCGACCCTCTAACATTAAAAAAGTATCGATTCGGATAGTCCGCCTCAATGACATCTAAAATTCCTTTCGGAAAATCATGAACATAGTTCTTTTTATGATTTGTTCTTTTATAATCCGCTAAATCATACATAAAAAACCTCACCAGCAGGATATCTTATTTCTTTATCAGGATAAACGGGTTTTAAAATCCTCATAACCAAATTGCCTGATAATCTTAATACCTTCTTTTGGACTAAAAAGTGCAATAGCAGGGAGATTCACGCCGTTAAACATATTGTTCTTCACCATAGTATAGTGGGCCATGTCACAAAATACAAGCCTATCGCCTAATTTTAAAGGTTGTCTAAACGAATAATCGCCGATAATATCTCCGGCAAGACAAGTTAGCCCACCAAGTCTGTAGGTATAAGGGTATTGACCCGGCTTTTCAGCATCGATAATAGTCGGTCTGTAAGGCATTTCTAGGACATCCGGCATGTGACATGCTGCTGAAGTATCTAAAATGGCAATTTCCATGCCATTGTCTACAATATCAAGAACTCTGGCAACAAGGAAGCCTGTGTTCAAAGCCACAGCTTCCCCTGGTTCTAGGTAAATATCCACTCCATATTTATCCTGTAAAAATGTTATTGTACGAACCAAGGTTTCAAGATCATAATCTGGTCTTGTAATATGATGCCCTCCGCCTAAATTGAGCCATTTCATGGGCTTAATAAAGTCCCCAAATTTTTGATCAACCACTCGAACTGTCCGCTCAAGGGTATCTGAATTCTGTTCGCACATAGTGTGAAAATGTAGCCCCTCAATGCCATCAAGCTCTTCATTCTGGAAATTGGCCAACGTCACTCCCAATCTCGAATTCTGATAGCAGGGGTTATAAATAGGGGTCTCGATCTCCGAATACTCCGGATTGATCCTGATTCCACAGCTGATCGTTTTGGCTTTTATGGTTTTAACTTTGTCCTTGAATCGATTCCATTGTTCAAACGAATTAAAGGTAATATGATCACAAGTGCCAAGAATTTCATCAAAATCGTTTTCCACGTAAGCAGGTGCATAAATATGAACTTCTTTTCCCATTTCTTCATAACCCAACCTAGCTTCAAACAATGAGCTAGCCGTTACGCCTTTTAGATATTTGCCCACTAAAGGAAATACGGAAAACATTGAAAATCCTTTTTGGGCAAGAAGAATCTTGCATCCCGTACGTTGTTGGACAGAATGCAATATTTCCAGGTTTTTTATAAGAAGTCTTTCATCCAAAATATAACAGGGTGATGGCAGGTCATTAATATCAATGTCCATTAATACACCTCAATCAAGGAGAGTTGGCGAGAACGATTCCTGCCAAGGTAGACCATATTGATTTAAAGCCTCCATGAACGGATCAGGATCAAATTCTTCAACATTAAAAACGCCTGGTTTTTTCCAAATACCTTTGAGTATCAACATTGCTCCAATCATTGCCGGAACCCCTGTTGTATAGGAAATAGCTTGTGACCCCACCTCAGCATAGCACTCTTGGTGATCACAAATATTATAGACATAATAGGTTTTTGGCTTTCCGTCTTTAAGCCCTTGCATAATACAGCCAATATTGGTTTTCCCTTTAGTTCTCGGCCCGAGGGATGCAGGATCAGGCAGCACAGCCTTCAAAAAATGCAAAGGAACTATTTGTTGACCCTCAAATTCTATAGGCTCAATTGAAGTCATGCCTACATTTTCAAGGACTTTTAAATGATTGAGGTAATTATCAGAAAATGTCATCCAAAATCTAATCTTCTTAATTCCCTTGATATGAATGGCTAGAGATTCAAGTTCTTCATGATACATAAGATAGATACTTTTGGGGCCAATCTCCGGAAGATCATAGACTTTTTTCAATGAAAGAGGGGCAGTTTCGACCCATGAACCATTTTCAAAGTACCTTCCGTTGGCGGTAATTTCGCGAATATTGATTTCAGGATTAAAATTTGTAGCAAAGGGATAGCCATGGTCCCCTGCGTTGGCATCAACAATATCAATAGAATGAATTTCGTCAAAATAATGTTTCTGGGCATAAGCACAAAACACGCCAGTCACCCCAGGATCAAAACCGCTTCCTAACAAGGCAGTTAACCCTGCCTGAGCAAATTTTTCTCGATAAGCCCATTGCCATTTGTATTCAAATTTAGCAATATCCAGAGGTTCATAATTTGCAGTATCCAGATAATCAACCCCAGTAGCTAAGCAGGCATCCATAATGGTCAAATCTTGATAAGGAAGCGCAAGGTTAATGACTATATCCGGCTTAAAGCTTTTAATCAAGTCGATGACCATCTCAGTATTATCCGCATCAAGTTGAGCTGTTTGAATTTTGGTACGGCTTCCAACTAATTTTTTCTTTATCGCATCACATTTCTCGACAGTTCTGCTAGCTATACAAATTTCCTCAAATATATCTGGATTCTGGCAACATTTATGAATAGCAACACTAGCAACTCCGCCAGCACCGATAATTAAAGCTTTTCCCATTTCAGCACCCTCTCTAATACTTTTACAACAAAGCAAATTATACCTAACCCACTCAAAATAATCAATTAAAACTATAAAAACTATAAGTAAAACTTTCTTTCTTCCTCTTCCCATATATCGTTAGCTATTATGACTGAAATTATAAGAAACAAGGGCTGAATTTAATAATTCAACCCTTGTAGGATTACCAACGTCTGGAGCTGCCTCCTCCGCCACCTGAACCACCCCCACCACCGAATCCGCCGCCACCGCCACCACCGCCTCTGCCACGGAGTAGAATTCCTAAAATTAATCCAAAGAAAAAACCATTAAAGATACGCTGATCAACAAAAAACAACAGTAGAATCAGGATAAAGAAAATAACTTTAGCCCAAGTTGGTAGGGACTTACTGGCGGTGGCTGAAGAGGAAGTTGAAACGGCTGACGCATGGGGCATGTTTTCTAGAGTTACTTGATACTCTTTAGCAACCTCCTGGGTTAAAGCACTGTATCCATTTAGGATTCCCAGATTATAATCATTCTTTTGAAAGTACGGAATCATATACTCATCCTGAATCTGGCCTGTCTTGGCATCCGGCAAGGGTCCTTCTAACCCGTACCCGACCTCAATCCGCGAAACTCGTTCCGTTGGAGACACAAGAATAAGCAGCCCATTGTTTAACTGCTTATCTCCGATCCCCCATCCTCTCAGGATCGCTAAGGCATATTCCTCTGGTGATGCCCCGTTTAGACTGTTTACCGTAACTACCACGATCTGTGCTTTCGTTTCTTTCTCTAGCGCGGCAGACGTTCGAATAATTGTTTGTTCCGTTGATTGATCTAGAACGTTAGCCTGATCTAAAACGAAAAATTCACTGCTCGGTTGGGGAATGGAACTGCTTGCCGCCCTTAGGGGAGCTGCTATGGTAAGTAAAAACAATATTGTTATTACAAGAAGGGGTATCCTCCTCATTGGGCCTCATTCCCTTCGTTAAAGCCTTTTTCTGTTAGAATTTAACGGCTGGAACATTGTTTACATTAGCATTGGGCTTAAAGTAATCTCTTTGTCCAAAGCCAATAATTCCAGCATAAATAGAAGTCGGAAATGTCTTGATTTTGGTATTATAACTCTGAACGGTATTGTTGTAATCCATTCGAGCGGTCGCAATGCGGTTCTCCGTACCGGCCAGCTCATCTTGTAAGGCACGAAAGTTAGCATCCGATTTGAGTTGTGGATAACTTTCGGATATAGCCAATAATCTCCCTAGAGCCCCTGTTAATGCCTGATCTGCCTGAGCTGCATCTCCCACAGTCTTGGCACCATTCAATTTTGCTCTTGCTTCAGCGACCGCAGTAAAAACTTCTTTTTCCTGCGAAGCATATCCTTTTACGGTCTCTACCAAATTAGGGATCAAATCCGCTCTGCGCTGCAACTGATTTTGAACCTGACTCCAGCTCCCATTGACACCTTCTGAGATAGTTACCAGATTATTGTACCCAGAGACTAACATTACGCCCAAAAGGACAATTATTCCTAATGGAATTAACCATTTTTTCATCATGAACCCCTCCTATTGTTCTTCCCAAATTCACTTTTAGTTTAACATTTGATACAAACTCTAACAACCCACACCAGAGAATATGCAATAGCTGTGGAAATGTCCTTTTAGTTCAACGATATATCTCTTTTTTCGTATGCAGTTTTTTTAGTATTTCTGCGGAACTTTTTCTTCATATCATCCAGCAGAGAATAAACCACTGGAACGATAAAGAGGGTCAAGAGCGTTGACGTGATCAAACCACCAATGACTGCATGCCCCATTGGCGCACGCATTTCTGCCCCGGCTCCATTTGCAATGGCAACGGGAATCATACCGAAGATCATGGCCAGAGTCGTCATGAGAATAGGTCTTAAGCGGACGGCACCAGCTTCAATCAAAGCTTCTTTTACACTAAGTCCTTCATTCCTTCTCTGCTTTGTAAAGTCTATGAGCAGAATACCATTCTTAGCTACTAGTCCCATAAGCAGAATGATTCCAATGAGGGACATAATGCTCATCTCACTACCAGCAATATACAGTCCAAGAACAGCACCGATTAGCGCCATTGGCAGCGAAAACATGATCGCAATGGGATCCAAAAAGCTTTCAAACTGCATGGCCATAACCAAGAACATGAACAATATACCCATTAGGAGCGCGGTTACAAGACTAGCGAAGCCTTCCGACATAGCCTCGTTCATTCCTCCATCCTTTACAATAACTCCCTTTGGAATATCCAGACCGTCCTTTAGTTTGTTCCTATACTTTTCTAAAAAATCCCCCACGGCTATTCCTTCTACATTCGCAGAAAGCTCAATCTGCCTAAGCCTATCATATCTGTGAATTGAGGAATACGAAGTGGAAAGAACTTTTTTAGTAACATTGGCAAGTGGTACCAATTTTTCATTTACGCCGTTTTTATCAGTTGAGCCACTTACATAGATACCGTCCAGATTATCCAAGCTCTTACGCTGATTGTCTGGCAAGGATACCCGAACATTATACCTATCACCTGCGTACTCAAATTTTCCGGCATCAATTCCGTCAAAAAGCGCCTGTATAGTCGCTGCCGCAAGTGATGTATTAACCCCAAGATCAGAAACCTTATCTCTGTCAACTTCTAATTTTGTTTCAGTTTTGCCGGTTTTAACATTTATCGCCACATCCTTTGCATGAGGATCCTGGCTCAATATCTGTTTGGCTTTCATTGCAAAACCCTGTAGCGCCTCGTCGTCATTACCCATGATAACAAAGGAGACATCCTTACCTTCACTGGGTCCTAAAGAACCTGCTTTTACGGCCAGTTCAATTCCAGCGATTCCTTTTAAGTCCTCCCTCATTTCTGAAGCGATCTGTTTAGACGATTTTTCCCGCTCTTGTTTCTCTGTCAATTTCGCATAAATTGAAATATGTTCAGAACTCACAGTAGTATAAACATGAGTGACTTCAGGATACTTTTTAAGCCTCTCTTCAATTTCTTTAGCTTTTTCCCCTCCAGCCTGCAGGGTCAAACCCGAATCCGTATCCGCGCTTACAGTGATGCTCCCTGTATCAGTGGAAGGGACAAAGCTGAAGCCCAACAGAGGAACCAACCGAATACTAGCGACAAAAATTATAATCGTAAAGACTAGGGTTATAAGGCGATGACTAAGAATAACTTTCAAAAGTTTTGAATATTTGTCACCCAACAAATCAAATTTGTCATTAAACCAGTCTAAAAAATGTCCTACAAAGGATTTTTTTCGTCTTTCTCTCAGCTTTTAACAATCTGGAGGACATCATAGGCACTAACGTTAAGGATATAAACAGTGAAACCAGCATGCTAAATGCGACGGTAAGTCCAAATTCAATAAAATATTTTCCGATAATCCCCGAAACCATGGCGATTGGCACAAAAACCGCGACCACTGCAAAGGTTGTTGCCATTACCGCTAGCCCAATTTCTGATGCAGCCTCCCGGGCTGCCTGTATGGGCGGCTTACCCATATGTAAATGACGGACAATATTCTCGATCACCACAATGGCATCGTCAATCAACAACCCAACCGCTAGCGACAGGGCCATCAGTGACATGGTGTTAAGAGAAAAATTCATGACCTTCATGGCGATGAACGTTGTTACAATAGAGGTCGGGAGTGAAATTCCACTGATCAAGGTACTTTCCCATTCCCTCAAAAAAAGGAACACAATAATGACCGCCAGAATACACCCTTCAAGGATGGTCTTTACGACTTCATTAACCGAATCACGTATAGACACAGAATTATCCGAGACAACATCGATGGTTATTCCTTGAGGAAGAACTCCCTTAATAAGCTCTAATTGCTTTTTTACATTATCTGAGACAAGTACCGTGTTAGAACCCGACTGTTTAACAATATCAACACCAATGGCCTCTTTGCCGTCATAATAGGAGATACTGTCCCTATCTTTAGTTCCGTCCGATACCGTAGCAACATCACGAACCTTAATCTCACGACCCGAACGTACCCCTACCGTAATATTGTAAAAATCCTCTAGACTCTTAACATTGTTGTCGGTCCGAAGGGATATTTCACTTTGCCCATCAGTAACCTTCCCGCCCGGTCTTTCCATGTTGCCATTTTGGATTGCACTTACCATCTCAGCTGGAGCCAGACCATAGGCGGCTAACTTATCTAGATCCGGTTTGATCTTTATCTCCCGTTCCTCTTTACCGTATACCTTAACCGAGCCTACACCACTGACAGTGTACATACTCTTTGTGATAACATCATCCACAATCTTGGTAATTGCACGATTATCCATTGTACCGCTCACTGCCAGTGATAAAATAGGCTGAGCTTGAAAATCATATTTTGCAATAATCGGCTCATCTATGTCATTAGGGAGGCTTTTCCTTACCGAACTAACTTTGTCCCGCACTTCCTGGGCAGCAACATCTGGCGATTTTTCTAAGTCAAATTCAACTATTACGTTGCATAAGCCTTCACTGATATTTGTATAAATATGCTTTACACCAGAAATTTGCCCTATGGCTTCTTCAACTTTCTTTGCCACATTGGTTTCTATCTGGTCGGGGGCAACACCATGCTGTTCAACTGTAACTGTAACATAAGGAAAGTCTGCTTGTGGCATATCATTAATGTTTAATCCTTTATAGCAGAGCATTCCTACAACAAGGAATACTATGATGATAACGGTAATAAATACAGGTCGTTTTATACTAATATTTGCAACAAACATCCCTTAGCACCCCCCTATTCTGACACCACCGTGATCTTATCACCCTCTTGAATCATGTTCAGGTTCGTCGATATAATTGATTCATTCCCTTGAAGTCCTGATTTGATCTCTGCCTGATTGTTTACCAATTTTCCAACTGTTACTGCTTGTTTTTTGGCAATTCCATTGTCATTTATGTATACGGAATAATTGCCTTCCTTCCCGGCTATCAACGCTACAGGTATAACAAAATTCTGGACCTTTGCATCGTTCATTAACGTAACTTTAGCAAATACCCCCGGTTTTAAGGACAACTTCTCATTATTCAATTGGATCTTCACCTTGAAAGCTCTGGAAGATGAATCGGCAGAGGAATTGATGCTTTTTACTACACCTTCATAGGTATTAGTATCATCTTCATTTAGCTTTAATTTAGCCTTTTGTCCTATTTTTATAGTCTGAATTTGATTTTGGTCTATTTCGATAACGGCATCCATCAATGAAATATCATTAACCTTTCCCAGAACGTTTCCTGGTGTAAGGAACTGTCCAAGTTTGACATTTTTCGAGTCCATAACGCCAGTGATTGGAGCTCGGATGATCATATCGGCCAATGTAGTTGTTAAATTGTCAATATTGGTCTGCCCCGCTTGAATATTAGCTTGACCTGAAGCAATGTCTGCCTTAATCATTTTCAGAGAAGTTTCTGCATTATCTAATTCAACCTGTGCAACAGCACCTTGCTGCGCTAATATTTTTGTCCGTTCGTAAGCGCGTTGAGTATTTTCGAGGCTCGCCTCTGTCTTTTGCAGTGACGCCTTTGAAACCTCCAACTGGCTTTCAGCGGACTTTATCTGGTTCTTAATATCCTGATCATCTAAAATTACAAGTGTCTCACCCTGAGTGACTTGTTTTCCGTCTTCAAATAAAACACTGACTACTTTTCCACTATTCTTCGAACTTACAATTCCCTCCTGATCAGCTTCCAACGTTGCTTTAAAGTATGAACTTTCGCTTTGCGCCTCTTTTGGCCTAACTACTTCCACTGCAACCTTGTCACTTGTAACAGGTGCCACACTCTGATTATCCTTGGCTCCATAGATCGATTGAATTTCGTTGCGTTTAAAAAATGCAACTCCACTTATAAAAATAACTACAATTATCACGACTGAGATCATTCTCTTTTTACTCATACCTTCACCCTTCTTTAAGACTGAATAGAATCCAATCCTTACTTTGTTATAGCCCCTACTCCGTTAAGTATAAAATCAATTATTTTTTCCCTGTCAAGATCTTTCTGTTGCTGTGACCAGCAATCATCCATTATGTGCACTTTTAAAATACAATAAGAGCCAATCATTTCAGGTATAAAATTCGCTGCAAACTCCCAATCAAATTCCCTGAGAATTCCGTCTGCAAAGCCCTTTTCAAAGAGGTCCCGCAATAAATTTACAGATTCCTCCCTACTACTCAAAATCATCGCGAATAACTTTTGCTTCACTTCGCTGCTCATTTCGAAGATTTCGCCAAACATCATAAACTTGAAGAGAAATCCAGCCTCTTCGATCGTTTCCTGGGTAAACCTAATAATTTCGTTCAATATTTCCCGCAGCGTAACTTTATCGCAAATTCTACTATTTATTTCATGAAAGATGCTATTTGTTATAGCCTTAACTACCTGTATAAACAAATCTTCTTTGTTTTGAAAGTATTCATAAAGGGTTCCTTTTCCCAGTCCCGCCTTTACTGCAATATCCTTCATATTGGCATTTGTAAAACCATTCTCTCTAAACACTTCAAATGCCGCATTTAGAATGGTCTCCTCTTTGTCTTTCAGCCGTGCCATATTAACCTCCATTCAGAATAATGTCCGACCGTTCGGTCAATCTAATTATGGTTAATTTATCCTGACATGTCAATATCCTAAAATCGTTTCTTGGTCGTCCATTGTTAACAATTTTTATCCGAAAAGTTTACACACCGTTGACTAGTTAACACCTGTTACTATGAAAATGGCTATTTTCTCTATAGTTTAAGTTGGCATGCTTCTTGCAATATATATTCTCGTAATGTCAATAGACTAAGCTTGTGAATTTATGTTATTTATAAAACAACAAGCGGATATTAAAAACATAAGGAGGAGGAATAGCTTTTCAGTTGGGTTTCTTATATTACAGAACAGAGCAATATCAAAGGAGGACTTATATTTATGACAACATATTTTGATACGGTAAAAGAACAATTTAAAGATCGAAAAGTGGCTTTTCTAGTGATTGTTTTCACAGTAGCAAGACTAATTTATGGATTGGCGTGGGTTGAATCTGCATCGCACAAAATAGTATGGTTTTCGGATGGTAAACTTAATTCGGCTGCAAAAATTGGAAGTCTCATTACCAACATAGCCGGCCCAAAAGTTACTAGTTTTGATCCACTTTACATTAATAAAGCCTTTGCTTGGGTTGCACAAAATATCTTTTTAGGTATGCCAGGAGTGACTGATACCTTAGTCGTGGTTTTTGAATTTTTAGTAGGTATTTCCATGATACTAGGATTTCGGATATTCTGGTTTGCGCTTGTAGCAATGTTCATGAATGTACAGTTTCTAGCTGGTGGCTCCTTTAATAACTTCGGTTATATTTGGACTAACTTAGCATTTCTTAAATTTGCTCAATATGCTGAACTTCTTGGTGTCGATGGATTCCTGAAATACAAAAATAACAAGGACTTACTTAGGAAGAAGTAAGCAAAACTTAGGAGTTGTTACCGGAAAGTAAGTAGAAATAGCTGATGACTAGCGCCTATGGGTATTATGTTGATTAATGCCTTATAGGCGTTTTTTTTATATTAATATTAATAACTAAACTAGGTTTATGGTTGAAGGCCAAGACGTTTTAATTTTTTCCATAAGCCAGTGCGTGTAATCCCTAAAAAATTAGCGATGGCAGTCTTATTTCCCTCAAATTCGATTAACAACCGTTCAAGTTTCTCATACTCGGTCTCTGCTTCATTGGCAGCTAAAGTATACAATTCCGGAGGAAGATCCCGGGAGTCTATTACTTGACCTTCTGTGAAAACAAACAGTCGGTTGATTACATTTTGAAGTTGGCGAACATTACCGGGCCAAGAATATTTTAGAAACTGGGTTTTCGCTTCTGAGGAGAGATGCTTAACCGGCATTCCATGTGTTCTAGATAGAAAACGAAGCATGTTGTCGGCTAAATCAAGGATATCCATACCACGTAGTCGCAAGGGAGGAAGCTTTATTTCAATAGCATTTAAGCGATATAGTAAGTCTTCTCGAAATTCTCCTTGTTGGAGCATCAGTTTTAGATCACGGTTTGTTGCTGAGATAATTCTCACATGTACTGGTATAGGTTTATTTGACCCGAGTGGCTCGACTTCTTGTTCCTGGACCACTCGTAAGAGCTTTGCTTGTAATTCGGGTGACAGCTCCCCAATTTCATCCAGAAAAATAGTCCCCTTGTCCGCTAAGAGAAATTTTCCTTTTTTGCCGCCCTTCAATCCTCCAGTAAAGGCACCTTCGTTATAGCCAAAAAGCTCTGACTCTAAAAGATTGGGTGGAATTGCCGCAGAGTTAACAACAATAAACGGGCCTTTGGAGGAAGGACCAGACTGATGAATCGCTTTGGCAAACAGTTCTTTACCGGTTCCTGTCTCCCCTGTAATCAAGATCGGAAAATCATATTTTGCCGCTATTGAGGCTTGGTGAACAGTATTCCGAACAACTTCTGATGAACCTATAATCTGTTCAAACCCCTTTGGAACGGAGGAAATTTGTAACCGCTTCGGACTTGTTTCAATCTGGATACCAATGGTCATATTCGAAAGAATACGTCCGAGATGGTCTGAGGCGAACTTAAAAATCCCTGCTGCAGCTAACGATAAAGCAAATTCGTCTGAAGTTACCCCGGTGAGTGCGGCAATGATTTTCCCTTCTTGGTTTTCAATGGGTGCATACAGAATCGCCGTTATGCCTTGACCAACTATCCCTAATTCAATATTTTGAAAACGGGGATCGGCAAGATTAAAGGCGACAATACTCTTTGACTTCATCATCTCTTGAATTCCGGTATTTGAGAGAGGGGTACATTTGCCTTGTCCCTTAAAAGTTTTACAGGCTCCTGCAATACAAGAACACTCTTCCTTTTCCTGATCGATAAGACAAATTCCAACACGCTCTATCTTAGAGTTTAGGCCTAATTGGGTACAATATTGATTCAAGAATTCATAAGTAAAGCGATCCTGAACAGAAGATATTAACGTCTGAAGCAAGGTTGATGTACCCAAGGTTTGAAACTCATGCTGAAGCTGGACACCCGCATAGAAATAAGACAAGGCTACTAATTTTGAGAGAATCTCAAAAAACATGGCATCTTCGATCTGAAATCGTCCTGCCTCCGTACTTGCTAAGAGAATCGCCCCTATCACCCCATGATCGAAGACAATCGGGACTCTGAGAATGGAGCGGAATCCGGTTCGATAGAGTTGGGGATCTTCGCGAAAAGAGAATACCTCTGGGGACAAGGTTTCAACAAGATGCACCGCTTCATTTTGGACTATCCACCCTATGCCAAGGTTTACTATAGAAGAATAGGCGGTATGTAGAGTTCCATCAATTTCCAATCCAACAGAATATTCATAAGTATACTTGAGAAGGATTGGATCGACCCTCATCAAATCAAATCGTTCAAACGTTGCTG
>NZ_JYNH01000029.1 GCF_000960765.1 Desulfosporosinus sp. I2
ACTTCAGCCCGGATAAAGCCATGCTCGAAATCCGTATGAATTGTCCCAGCCGCTCGGGGTGCCTTAGTCCCCTGATAGATTGTCCAAGCTTTAACTTCCAGTGGGCCCGCTGTAAAAAACGTCATTAGCCCTAGCAAATGGAAAGCTACCCGAATCAAGCGGTCAAGCCCTGACTCTTCAAGCCCCAAATCCTGTAGAAATCCTTCTTTCTCGTCTGGCTCAAGTTCGGATATTTCAGCCTCAATCTGCGCGCAAACCACGACAACTTCGGCGCCCTCTTCAGACGCTATTTTTTTAACTTGTTGGACGTAGGGATTGTCTGAAGCTGAGGAAAGACCCTTTTCACTGACATTGGCAACGTAGAGGACTGGCTTCAAGGTTAAAAGTGAAAACCCCTTTAGAATCTCTTGTTCCTCAACTGAATAGGTCAACGACCGGGCACCTTTTCCTTGATTAAAGACCTCTTTTAACCGCTCCAAAAGAGCCACTTCAATAGGAGCCTTTTTATCTCCCGTCTTTAATAATTTCGACGTACGTTCCGATCGCTTCTCCACGCTCTCCATGTCTGCTAAAACCAATTCTAGATCTATAGTCTCAATATCCCTTTTAGGGTTGACATCCCCCTCGACATGGATGACATTCTCGTCTTCAAAACAACGCACAACATGCACAATGGCGTCCACTTCACGGATATGAGATAAAAACTTGTTGCCTAGCCCTTCTCCCTTGCTCGCACCTTTGACAAGACCAGCAATATCGACAAACTCGACAGTTGCTGGAACAATCTTTTTAGGATGTACCATATCAGCAAGGATTTGCAAACGGGCATCGGGCACTTCAACCATACCCACATTCGGATCAATCGTGCAAAATGGGTAATTCGCCGCTTCGGCACCTGCTTGAGTAATTGCATTAAACAGCGTCGATTTACCGACATTTGGCAAACCAACAATTCCTGCATGTAATGTCATATCGTTACCTAGTTAAGAAAACTTGGACAAACCTTAACCTTATCCTTTCAAGTTTTTTGTACCAGCCAGAAAGTATAACTTCGTCAACAAATATCTTTTCCAAGTTTTAAACGTATTATTGCAATCTTAAACTCGACTCGATCAAAAGCTACCTCAACGATTATAAGTGATTTTAAGCCATTAATCCAGATTATCTTCCACCCGCTGTAAAATCTCTTTTAAATTTCGTTCAAGTTTGACCCTAGGGATCCAGGCTTGATGTTGACAGCCTAAACACTGGATTCGAAAATCCATACCCGTTCGCATTACTTTCCAATCTATACTTCCACAAGGATGTGGTTTACGAAGACGAACAATATCCCCTACATTCAATGGAATCATCGGCTTCCTCCCTTGTTCCTCATTGGTCTAGCGCTCCACGGAATCCGCCATAATAATACCATGTAAGTTAGGCGTGCGAATTCCTTCTTTCAAAAACTCCCTATGTATTTGACGGCGCAGTTCTCGCTCTAAGCTCCATTGCTCATTGGGTTGGGTATAAGCAATAACACGCAGGATAGCAGTTCTTTCTCCGAATTCAATTACCCCCTGAACAGTGGGTGCGTCAATAATCTTATCCCCGAATTCTTCACTAACTCTCTCACAAACAGAATGCATTACTTCCATAGCACGATCAAGGTCTTCTCCATAAGGCATCTGAATATCCACCAAAGCTCTCATTTTGCCACGACTGAAATTAGTGACGGCGCTGATACTGCCATTGGGGATTATATGAAGTTCTCCGCCCCAATCTCTGAGGTGTGTTGCTCTAATTCCGGTCTCTTCCACAGTTCCAGAAAATTCACCAGCCTTCACATATTCCCCAACCGAGAACTGATCCTCAAAAAGAATAAAGAAACCCCCAATCACATCTTTAACTAAGCTTTGTGAACCAAATCCCAGAGCCACTCCCAAAACACTTGCCGAAGCCAACAATGTCCCTGTATCAAAATTAAAAAGATGTTTAAGACTGTGCAACACGACTGTAAACGTAATCATATAAAAAGAAATACTTCGAAGAAGTGAAAATATCGTATTCGCTTTTCGCTCATCCAGAAGGTGTCTCCCTTTTCTCTCTACCAGTAAACGTCTAAATGTATAAATCAAAAATCCATAGGCCAATCGTGCTACGATGAGAATTAGCACAATATATAACACCGTGTTAAACACCGTAGCCCCTAATTCCTGCCAGTCATAATCTCCTATTTTCTCCTGAATCCATGCGACATTCATATCTTTAGTCGTCCTTTGCTGATTCTACTTATCACTTTTTATACGTTAGAAATGCGTGATACGCTCTGATCATCATGACCAAATCTATCACAGAGATGGTCTCCCATGGAGCATGCATGCTTAGGACTCCTACACCGCAGTCCAAAACTTCCATTCCATAAACGGCCATGTATTGAGCGATTGTACCACCGCCACCTTGGTCAACTTTTCCTAATTCCGCCGTTTGCCAATCTATCTTAGCCTCGTCGAAAATTTGACGTATTTCTGCTACAAATTCCGGATTAGCATCATTAGATCCATACTTTCCTCCAGAACCCGTGTATTTACTAATCACGATACCACGTCCCAAAAAGGCGGCATTCCGTTTATCCATCACCTCCGAATAATTTGGATCAAAGCCTGCAGCAACGTCCGCTGAAAGAGCTTTACTCTTGGCCAGCGCCCGACGAACCAATAGGCCATCGTAGCTTCCGTTTTGCAGGTTGATAAGCTCCGCAATAAAATTCTCTAAGTAGCGGGCTTTCATACCCGTGTTAGATTCGCTCCCTATTTCCTCTTTATCCGATAAAAGAACAATCGTCGTCCATTCAGGTTGTTCAAGTTCCTCAATTGCTTTCCAAGCTGCATAGGCACAGACTCGGTCATCTTGCCCGTACCCGGCAATAAAGCTCCGGTCTAAGCCAGCAAAACGCGCCTTTCCCGCTGGAACAATTTCTAACTCTGCACTGACAAAGTCATCCTCTTCTATCCCATATCGTTCCTTCAGAATATCGAGAATTGATGATTTGACACGCTCATCTCCCTCCCCAGGAGACGGTTTATGTCCCAGCAATATATTTAAGCCCTCTCCAGTTATTGCCTCGCGTAATTTTTTGTCATTTTGTTCTTTGGCTAAATGGGGAAGCAAATCCGGAATGGTCAAAATAGGATCCTTGTCATCTTCTCCAATCACAATTTCGATTTTGGCTCCATCACGTAAAAAGACGACCCCATGAAGTGCTAGGGGCAGAGCTGTCCATTGATATTTCTTAATCCCTCCGTAATAATGAGTTTTAAAAAATGCCAAGCCTTCTTCTTCATAAAGTGGACGTTGTTTAAGATCTAATCTAGGAGCATCAATATGAGCCGCAACTAATCGAAAACCCTCTCCCAATGGACGGAGTCCTGCAATCGCAAAAATCCCCGCTTTTCCCCTCACCGAAAGCCTGACTTTTTGACCAGCCTTAAAACTTGTGGTCTCATCGAGTCGTTGAAACCCTGCGTTTTTAGCCCATCCTTCAAGAATCTGCCACGATTCACGTTCTGTTTTTCCCTCACTAAGAAAAGAAATATAGTCTCTCATGGCTAAGCCTTCATTTTCGGATAGACTATAGTGATCCCAAGCTGATTTTAATTTCTTAGTCCCCATAACAACGCACCTTCCCTACCCTGATCGTTATTAATCGCCTCAATCGTTGCTTCTACAAGTCTATATAGTTTTCTTCTTCTAAGTTTTAATTATGTGCTAAAACCAATTTCCTTTTTCCAAGGATAATGGATCAAGTAGGTTCTGACGAAGTTGTGCCGATAATACTCGATCCAGGACATCAAAAATCTCTACTAAATATGGGTAAAAGGTAGAATTCTGAATCAGCACATTAAAGCTTCCACCGACACCTAAATGCAATAACGGGAAAAACAAACCCGCTAAAACAGATAATCCAATCAAAGAACTTAATCCTCCGAACACAAGGCCTCCTCCACGATTTAGAGACCCGCTCCAACTGCCAAATGGACGAAGTAAAATTGCAACTATGAGTTGAATTAGAACTACCACTGTATAGAAGACAACGCCAAAAGCAATTAAATTTAAAAGACGCTCTGTGAGTACCCCCGCTAGACGGTGCCCCAATTGTTCAATTGTTTGTGGTATGGGTAAACTTGAAAGATTCTGCGAAGAAAAGAAACTGCGTAATTCTGGAGGCAACGATCCTAAAATCGTTCCTAAAAACCGCTCTTCAAGTGTATTTGACTTGGATTGAATCGCTGGTAGAACTGCGCGATAAACTATAGGCTCTAACCATTGCTGAAGGGGAAAATATTGTTGCACCCAACTAAGTGCATCCTTATATTTCCAGACAGCAATCAGGAATCCTGCTATTCCACTAAGGAAGTTGACAATGCTTGACAGTAAACCCTTTTGATAACCGCGCAGAGCCCCTAATAAAATAAACCCAAGAATTAGAACATCTATAAGATTCATGGTGCCCCCTCTTCCTAGCTTCAGTTCCTAAACATATTCGATTATTATCATCGATAATCCTGCTCACTCAGGACTTATAAGAAATCAAAAAAGGCAGCGTCTTGCTGCCGTCCCATCATAAACTATAGCCCAATCGGTTGGCGGGGATGCGTGCGAATCGAACACACCTCGGAACGTTCTGCGTCCCGACACGCGGATTTGAAGTCCGGGAGCAGCACCAGCCACTATCCATCCCCATACTATCAACAATCTTAACACATTTATGCTTATTAGTGAAGTTCTAGTCCCAAAATATCATAATGTTCTATACGTAGCGAATAGTTGCCAAGAAAATTGTACACATTATTAATGGTATAAATAATTGGGCTCATTCCCAGAAAGGAGACTTAGGATGGAACGCTCCAATGTCAAATTCTCAAATTTGACCAGTGATCAACTTAAAGAAGTACAGGCCCTTGAATCAAAAATTAATTCGACTACCCAAGGTCATGAAACTATTTTAATTGCTTACGCCACTTCCGAACAATCATAAAGTAAATCCTTCACGTCACCTAGCCATCCTGGCGATCCTCTAGTCTAGAACATCCTGTTCGAGTTCTGGTTCGGACATCCTTAGCCAGCGGCCGCTTATTACGGGCCTTACCAGAAACTTATACTTTCGATAGTCGAACAACAAGTCTTTATAAAGGAGCCTCTATATAGCTTTATAGTGCTGGCAACTTCCTTCTAAAAACTGTTCAACCATCTTATTTACTTCTTCCTCTCTCATGGTGAGATTCATTAACTGATATCTGGCTTGCATTAATGCTTTAACACATTCTAAGGCTAAATCTGTCAAGTGTGTACAGCCTTCTTTTAGTCCCACCGCCGCTTGTATTTGCCTTCGGACACTTCGGTTCAGATTAGTACCAATTAGTTTTTTAATTCGATCTTTAGTGTATGCACAGTCGGTATGCGGAACACGCCGAAGCTCACCGTCAGCAGAAGTAATAGTGTTGCTCTCCAAGTCTACTTTGATTGACAGACAGAGTTCATGATGAGTATCTAAAAAAAATCCCTCTACTCTTAACGTTTCCTTATCTTCTAACCGGACATTTACGGATATTGATCGATTAAAAAGATACATTTCTTTCACCTCATTTTTGCACATAACTAATTCTAGCTTCAATTATATCTCAATTGGGGAATAAAGAAAACTTGGCTGGCGCCCACGAAGACACTGTCTTCGCGCGAATTAACCTTCTCGCAGACACTGTCTTCGCACGTGTTAGCTTAGCGGAGCGAAGACACTGTCTTCGCACGAATTAGCCTTCTAGTTAGCCTTGGCGAAGGCGGCCGCCTTAGTTGCCCTTATGCTTCCAGACGAAGACACTGTCTTCGCACGTATTAGCCTTCTTGCAGTATATAACGAAGTTATACTTTCTGACTAGTATAAAGAAAGACCTGAATGAATTATCATTCAGGTCTTTCTCAATGTTACTTTTCATTGACCAAATTCACTTTAATACACGGTACCCCTTTTTCTCAATCGATGCTTCAACCTCAGCTACACGTTCACCTTGGAGACGAGCGAGGATTTGAACTTTATTATCTCTTAGATGGTAAACCGCTAAACTTCCGATATTGACATCATACTCTTTAGCAGAAAGTGCCAGGTCCAGCATGACCCCAGCTTCGTTCTTTGTTTCGATCATCACTCGTTGCCCTGGACTGAGGAAACCCATAATATCTAAAAAGGCATCTAATATATCCGAGCCCGTGATAATTCCAACCACTTTATCATTATCTACGACGGGCAATCCCCCAATTTTATGATCTTTCATTAATAAGGCTGCATCTTCGATCTTCGTGTCAGGATGACAGGTCACAACCTTTTTAAACCCTACTTCACGAATTGGAGTTTTGGCAATTAGATAATTAAGTTCAAAAATGCTTAGCGTTGTCGCGGGAGAAGGAGAGACCTCTCGGAGATCCCCATCTGTGACAAACCCGACAAGTTTGCCTTTTTCCACGACTGGCATACGGCTAATCTTTTTCTCTCTCATAAGTGCCATGGTATCAGCAATCGACTCTTCTGGGGTCACTGTAAAAACCTGAGTTGTCATAAATTGTCGAACATACATCTTGATAGCCCCTTTCTCCTTTTAGCTCGGCCAAATGTCTGCTTGTTTGGCACTAAGCTATTGAAGCCGGCATTGCTTAGTTGCCTTTAATGTCGTTCGAAAAACCAAATTTAAAAACTTGTTGGAGAAACCTATGTTTCTCTATTTACAGTATCTATATGCTTAGCCCCCTAAATAGGCCTTTCGAACTTCTTCACTTGCCGCTAATTGTTTTGAATCTCCAGAAAGAACAATCTTTCCTGTTTCTAATACGTAGGCCCGGTTCGCGATTGATAGAGCCATATGCGCATTCTGTTCAACTAGCAAAATAGTTGTCCCACTTGCATTAATTTCCTTGATAATTGAGAAGATCTGTTTAACTAAAATGGGAGCTAATCCCATTGAAGGTTCATCTAAAAGAAGAAGTTGAGGTTTGGACATAAGCGCCCGCCCCATAGCAAGCATTTGCTGTTCTCCTCCAGACAAGGTACCTGAGATTTGACTCTTACGTTCCTCAAGACGCGGGAACAAACTATAAACATGTTTAATAGCTTCTTTGATACCCGCTTTATCCTTCCGTAAATAGGCTCCAAGTTCTAAGTTTTCGATAACCGTCATATTAGCAAAGACACGCCGACCTTCCGGCACATGTGATATCCCTTTTGCCACAATGGATTGGGGAGCTACGGTGGCTAGATTCTCTCCATTAAAGGTTAATTTACCCGTTTTCGGGCGCAACAATCCAGAGATCGTCTTTAAACTTGTACTTTTTCCTGCACCATTTGAGCCAATGAGAGTTACAATCTCTCCCTGGTTAACCTCAAAGGAGATTCCTTTAAGAGCATGAATTGCACCGTAGTATACGTTAACATCTTCAAGTACAAGCATCAGACAACCTCCTCCCCTAAATAAGCCTCAATGACTTTGGGGTTGCTTTTAATTTCATCTGGTGCACCTTGAGCAATAATCATACCATAATCTAAAACATAGATGCGCTCACAGACCCCCATTACTAAGGACATATCATGTTCAATTAACAGAATTGTAAGCTTGAACTTTTCCCTTATCCAGCGAATAAGATTCATTAGATCATGGGTTTCCTGGGGATTCATACCTGCAGCTGGTTCATCGAGCAATAAAAGTTGGGGGTCTGTTGCTAGGGCACGAGCAATCTCCAAGCGGCGTTGTTCTCCATAAGGCAGATTTTTCGCGGTCTCTTCTGCCTTGTCATCGAGATTAAATATTTTAAGCAACTCCATGGCTTTGCGCTGCATTTCCGCTTCGCCAGAATAATAGCTCGGGAACCTAAAGAGCGCACTGAACGTGCTATAAGAAGTTCTTTGATGATAGGCGACTTTAACATTGTCAATAACGCTCAAATCGCTAAACAACCGAATATTCTGAAACGTGCGCGCCATTCCCCGCAGAGTGACTTGATACGGTTTAAGTCCGCTCACGTTTTTGTCCATAAACGTCATGGTGCCTTCAGTCTTTTCATACACCCCTGTGAGTAAATTAAAAACTGTGGTTTTTCCAGCTCCGTTAGGGCCAATCAGACCGATCAGTTCCCCTTGATTAATCTCAATATCTAAATTTGAAACCGCTTTCAAACCTCCAAAAGATTTAGAGAGATTTTCAATTTTTAGAAGTGGCATTTTTATCACCCTTCTTTCCTAGGAAACCTAAAGTAAATTCTTTTGTTCCCATTATTCCTGTCGGCCTAAAAATCATGAGTACGACTAAAAACACTGCGGTAATAACTAAACGCCATTCGGGAATACCTGCTAAAAGAGCTGAAATCAGAGTATAAACAACCGCTCCTACGATACCTCCAGTTATGCTTCCTAGTCCACCCAGGACAACCATGACCAGAATATCAAAGGACTTCAGAAAGCTAAACGTCCCGGGTTGAATGATATACATATAATTCGCATAAATCGCTCCAGCAAGTCCAGCAAAAAAGGCTCCGATTGTAAAAGCCATGACTTTGTATTTTGTAGTATTAACTCCCATTGATTCTGCCGCAATTTCATTTTCGCGAATTGCAATACAGGCCCTGCCATGCGTTGAACCAACAAAGTTTTTAATTATCACCACACTAAACACCATTAATAGAAAAGCCCATGTCCAGGTAATCTTACTTGGCAGGGTAAATCCTGCTGCCCCGCCTACTAATTCCATATTTAAGAAGACAATGCGGACGATTTCCCCGAATCCTAGGGTTGCTATCGCAAGATAGTCTCCTTTAAGGCGAAGCGTAGGAAGTCCAACTAAAAGCCCTCCCAAAGCCGCCACAACTGCCCCAGTCAAAATTCCCAAAAGCAACGGACCATGCATGATAGCGGTTACCATCGCCGAAACATACGCACCTACAGCCATAAAACCCGCATGTCCGATCGAAAACTGACCCGTGATTCCATTAATTAAATTCAAACTCGTGGAGAGGATAATATAAATACAAATGAGGATTAAGGTTAGCTTATAGAAAGGAGGCATAATATCAAACACGATCAGCCCTTGTACAACTGCATATAAAAGAACAATCCCCAAGAGTGCAACAATATTTTTGCGGTTGAACCAGTTGCGCATTTTACTCACCTACACTTTCTCACGGACGTTTTTACCAAAAAGCCCGCTCGGTTTAATTATAAGCACGAGAATCAAGATGAGAAAAGCAACGGCATCGCGCCAAGTTGAGGCCCCTAAACCGCTCACAATTGATTCGACCAAACCTAACATTAATCCACCAACCATTGCGCCAGGAATAATTCCTATACCTCCGAGCACGGCGGCTACGAATGCCTTCAACCCAGGTATAATCCCCATTAAAGGGTCGATGGTATTGAAGTAGACACCCATCAGTACGCCCGCTGCAGCCGCTAAGGCTGAACCAATTGCAAACGTAAAGGATATAATATTATTAGTGTTTATTCCCATCAGTAATGCAGCATCTTTATCATAGGATACAGCACGCATGGCTTTGCCCACTTTCGTATATTGAACAGTGAAGTGCAAGAGAGCCATTAGCACAACAGCGGTTAATAGCATCACAATATCTCCATATTTAAAGTAGACACCGCCTAAAATATACCTAGTATCCGGGAAAACGGGAGGATAGGTACGCACTTGGGCGGTAACGACTATCATACCCCCATACTCTAAGAATAACGAAACCCCGATTGCAGTAATCAACGCTGCGATCCGGGAGGCATTTCGCAAAGGCTTGTACGCGATTCGTTCAATCAAAACTCCTAATAGAGCACAAGAAATCATCGAAAAAAGTAGTGCAGGCAAAAAAGGCAAGTGTAAGACTGTTACGGCAAACCAACCGGAATAGGCTCCCACCATCATTACGTCTCCATGTGCAAAATTAATTAGTTTGATGATCCCGTAGACCATCGTGTAGCCCAAGGCGATGAGCGCGTAGATACTCCCTAAAGATAAGCCGTTAATAATTTGCTGAAATATCTGGGTCGAGATACTATCCAAAAAATTTCACTCCCTTTTCTGCGAAACCTTTCCAAAGTAGAAGAGAGAGGATGAAACCGTCCCCTCCCTCTTTATGTTTACGGAACTATTCGCTATGCCTAAGATTAGGCCCCATAGATACGAACTTTATCACTTAGGTGCAACGCGAGTTAAAAACGTAGGTTTACCGTTTTTATTTTCCTTGATCACAGCACTCTTCTCAGGGTTATGTGTTTTAGGATCAATGGTGATTTCCCCACCAACGCCTTTAAACCCTTTCATACCCTCCAAAGCAGCACGGATTTTTTCTGGTTCTGCGCTTTTACCATCTTCGATGGCTTTAGCGATAAGATTTGCTGCATCATAACCCAGAGCCGCCATAGCATTCGGTTCACTATTGAATTTAGCTTTATAGTCTTTAACAAACGTAGCCATGCCCGGGTCATCCGTTGCAACATGATCACAATAGAACGTGTTGTTCAGCGCCTCAGCGCCTCCAATATTAAACAGTTGAGGATCATCCCATCCATCTCCACCCATAAACGGCATTTTCATGCCTAATTCACGAGCTTGCTTTACAATGAGTCCTACTTCTTGGTAATAGCCTGGCAACCATACCATATCTGGATTTTTAGCTTTTATTCTCGTTAGAATAGATCTGAAATCCTTGTCGCTACCAGCAACATATTGCTCTGTTCCGACAACTTGTCCATTTCCTTTAGTAAAATTCGTAACAAAAGCATCAGCTAGACCTTTTGAATAATCACTTTTTTGGTCAATAAGCACGGCTGCTGTTTTAGCTTTTAGGGTATTAAGAGCAAAGTTAGCTCCAACTTGACCTTGGAATGGGTCAATAAAGCATGCACGGAAGACATAAGGGCGCACTCCTGAAGCGGGATCCATGGTTACCTTAGCGTTTGTTCCACTAGGTGAAATCATAGGGATTTTATTATCCGTTACCACTGGCACAGCAGCCAGAGTGACAGAACTTGTCATTGATCCGATAACGGCAACAACCTTATCCTGTGCAACTAACTTCGTAACTGCGGAAGTGGATTCCCCTGCGTCTGACTTATTGTCTGCAGCAATTAGAACTAATTTTTTCCCTCCAAGAACCCCACCTTTAGCATTGATTTGCTCAAAGGCTAAGTTGATGGCATTCTGAGCCGCTTGACCAAACATAGCGGTTCCACCAGTAAGCTCTAGATTACCACCAATCTTAATTTCCCCACTACCGCTGCTACTACTTGTAGCGCTCTTTTGGGCTCCACACCCCACAGCCATTGTTGCACTTAATAACGCAATCATCCCGAGTGATAAGACCTTGTGTAATTTTTTCACTCTCTCTCCTCCTTCTTTAGTCTAAATACAATTACTAGTTTTTTATGCTTCTATACACCCTCTCTTTTTTTATTAAAGCCCCAGTCATCGCAATAATGTAGTGACTGAGGCTTCTCAACTTATTAAAACTACCTGGAAATTCCTTAATTTGACTCTATGCCTATCTTAGCTTTTGTGCTTGTTTTAGTCAATACCTTCTGAAGTAACAATTGCCCCATTTTCTGATTATTTCTAATTATGGATTAACATGTGTCAGCAATGTCTTTTTACCATCAACCATTTGAAGAATGACCGCACTCTTGACTGGATTGTGAGTTGCAGGATCTACGGTGATGGTTCCTGTTACCCCACTAAAATCTTTAGTGTTTTCCAAAGCGTCCCTTAGTTTATTAGCATCAGTACTGCCGGCCTTTTCAATAGCAGCAATGAGCATTTTAGCAGCATCATAACCTAGAGCTGCTAAGGCATCTGGCTCAGCGTTGTATTTGGCTTTATAAGCCTCTACAAAAGGCTTTGTAGCCGGATCGTCTGCCCACATGTGATTGACGAAATAGGTTCCATTAAGGTTTGCAGGACCTGCTAACTCTGGCAATTTGGCAGAATCCCATCCATCTCCACCGACAAAGGGAACTTGAATGCCCAATTCTCGAGCTTGCTTTATAATTAATCCCACTTCATTGTAATAACCCGGGACAAATACGATTTCTGGATTGCTTGCTTTGATACGAGTTAACGTAGATTTAAAATCTTTGTCTCCGCCGACATATTGTGCAGTTTCGGTAATAGTCCCACCAGCGCCTTCAAGGACCTTTTTGAATTCCGCTGCCAAACCTTTAGAATAATCATCTTTCTGATCGATAAATATAGCAGCCTTCTTGAGCTTGAGGGTGTTCATTACGAAATTTGCAGCGACTTTACCTTGGAAAGGATCTAGAAAGCAACTTCTGAAGACCCATTTGTTAAGTGAACCATCTTTATTAACGGTAACTTCTGAATTCGTAGCCGTTGGCGTGATCAGAGGAATTTTGTTGTCTGCAGAAACTGGCACTGCAGCTTTTGTGTTTGAACTGGTTACTGCTCCAAGAACTGCAACAACTTTATCTTGCGTAATGAGTTTGGTGATCGCCGAAGTTGATTCTCCAGCTTCTGACTTATTATCGGCAGTAATAAATTTCAGTTGTTTACCGCCAAGAACTCCACCCTTTTTGTTCTGATCATCAAACGCTAAGTTGACAGAGTTTAAAACTGATTGTCCATAGGTTGCTACTCCACCCGATAACTCTAAGTTACCACCTATTTTTATCTCTGCCGACTCTTTCGGTGCTGAAGTACTTCCACAACCTGAAACTAGACCTAACATTAATACAGCAATACCTACTAATATTTTACTTCTTCTCATCGCTAAACCCCCATCTTTTTTAAGTAAATCTATTTTTCCCATATAAAGATTAGCACTTTGCTATCAATGACACCTCCGTTTATACAAAACAAACTACCCAAAAACTAAAAAATCCCGGCATTCATGCCAGCTTGACCCCGACGTAACAGTTATAATACAGACATTAAAATAACCTCGTTTTATGATTACTTATTTTATAACTGTTACACCATTGTGTCAATTATTAAATTCTGTGTAATATAAGCCTAATCAGTACAATTTCCTTTTATCACCAATCCGTCGTGTGATCTTTTGGTTATCGAAATATTCAAGTAAAGGGACCGCATACTTTCGTGAGACTCCCCACAATTCTCGTACGTCAGCTACTCCTACGTCGTTATGAGTACTCAAATATTCAATTAAACTATCTTCAGCTTGTTTTAGATCATTATGGTTAAAATAAAATTGTTCAATATGTACCCATTCCTTAATTTCACACAAATATTGAGCATACTCTAATCCTTCAGTTTTTCTAATTCCACATTCTTCTGCAGTCGTAGAAAGATCTGGAGGCATGAGTTTATTACTATCCCACCTTTTGCGTAAGGCATCCAAATTTTTTCTAATATTGGGGGGGATTACTACCCCTTCAATAGTTTGAACTTTACTGCCAATAACACGATAAAAGCCACGTACGCTTCCCAGCTCTAGAATTGTTTGCCAGTGCCGATGTGTCCAATTAAGTCCCAGTCTTGTTTTTAGTTCTTCTCTACTAATTCCGCCACGCAAAGGATTGGTTTCTTCGTGTTTTTTGACTACATCAATTAACTTTGAACGCCATTCCATGGCTGCTACAGTTCCCCAATAGAGAGGGTTATCATCTTCTAGCCATACTTCTACTCGCTTTAATTCCACCAGAGATTCTAGACTTTCCTTCAATTCTTGCTCGTTCACATGTAAACGATTCGCTAAATCCGCTCTACTTCGAGGTTCGTCCATCTCTCTTTCTAAAAGGTCGAGTGGATCTCCTTCGTCTTTAATTCTCATTTGGGCTAATACGTTTTCCTTAAAACGCTTTTCTTTAAAGTCTGCTACTCCGAGTACCTTCCCACCTGCAATTGTATGAGGTGGAGAATAGAACCTCAACACAAAGCGATCTCCGGGGGCAGCCAACACGCCTCTTTCTAAGAGAATTTGTGCAAACCCTTCCTTGCCTGGAGCCAGTTCCTCTTGATCCAAAAGATGCAATCTTCCAAGGATCTCCGTTGTACCAAGATGAAACCGTACTCTTTGCCGTTGAATCAAGGGCTTCTCTGCAGAAGGGAGGTTTGTAACCTTTAAATCTAAAATTTTCCCCACTTTAAAGGCCTTTGCCGACACCAATACTGAGCCTCGCTCAACCTCCGAAACATCCACCCCTGCAAGATTGACGGCTACTCTTTGCCCTGCACCTGCTGAAGATGCCTTGTTGTTATAAACTTGTATTGATCGAACTTTTGCGAAGATATGGCTTGGCTCAATTGCCAACTCCTGCCCCAGTTCTACTGTCCCACTATGAAGTGTTCCAGTTACAACTGTACCAAACCCCTGTATGCTGAATACTCGATCAAGTGGCATTCGGACTGGGCCAAATGCTTTTTTACCTTCTACGTCTGAAAGTAGCTCATCAATTGACTGACGTAGAACTTCAATTCCTTCCCCCGTTAGTGAAGAAACTCGACATATTTTGGCATTACCAAATGCCGTCTCCTTTAATCCTTCACGTACTTCTTCTTCCATAAGTTCAAGCCAATCTTGATCTACTAGATCCGCCTTGTTTAACACTACAATTCCTCTAGGTATTCCTAGTAATGTCAAAATATCAATATGCTCTTGGGTCTGTGGCATTATCCCTTCATCGGCAGCAATCACGAGCAGTACTACGTCCATTCCGCTAGCCCCGGCCAACATCTGTCGCACAAACCGTTCATGCCCTGGTACATCGACAATTCCTACTTCTCGCCCACTGGGTAACGTCATGTGGGCAAATCCTAGTTCAATAGAGATACCCCGCTGTTTCTCTTCTTTCAATCTATCAGTCTCTATACCAGATAATGCTCGAATGAGTTGAGTTTTACCATGATCCACATGCCCTGCAGTGCCAATTAAATAGTGTCTTACAGCCATTTTAGTTCCCCTTACTAACGTGGTTTGACCAGAATCTGGTTAGTCAACCCCATATACTTAAACTTTCCTTGGGATTAAAGCCTGTTCTGTTTTCTATACGTTTTATTTTCTAAATAAATAGACAACCCTTTATCAACTTAGTATAAGTACTTCACTGATGTGTAATGCACTTTCTGATATTTCAACGCTCACGAATTTAACCCGATATAATCCGACTTTAGTAGCTTTTAACTTCTTCGCCAGTAATACAGAATTGTTGGTATTAAGACAAGTCCTAAATAGCCAAATAAGGGATAGACCAGTTGTACAATTTGTGAAAATTTTACGCCTGATAATGGTAAAAGAATGACTAATAAGCCAAGAGTTGTAGGTCCATAACTTAATTTACCTGAATCGACGACTCGGCTGACAAGACTAAAACCATTTCCCACTGCGGCTGTGATCATCGCTAACCAAAGAACAACCACGTAGAAAAACGCTGGCCATTCCCCCAGCTTACCTGCAATAGCAACCATTGGAATTTCCAGAACCCATATATCCGGAAATCGTAATAATGAAGTGCCTATTGCAAAGGCAAATAGACCAAGGGCAACTCCCCCTAAAAGAGCGCCCAGACGTGCTCCTTTCTTCTGAATTTCACGCCCGAGCGAAGCAAAAACTACCATTGCTAACGTCGCATTTAAGGATACATAAAGAACTGCCGACAGGATCCAATTTTTAATGATGGGATGTGGCATCATCGACGTAACATGCTCATTGTCCCCAGCGGAAATTAAGAAAATCGATGCTGCTGTAATCCCAAAGCAAAAGATAAACTTTACGGGTATTAGGACAGAGTTGATCCACAAAACCCCTTCACCACGATACCATAGGGCTAAAGCAATGACAAAACACGTCAGTGAAATTCCTAGCCATCTAGAAAACCCGAAATATTCATTAAATAATGCTCCACTGCCTGATATCATAGCAACCATTCCTACAAACAGTAAGATGCTAACCAACCTATCCGCCCACCGTCCAAACTTAAAACCGAACAGGTGGTTAAAAAACTCATTATAAGATGAAACTTTCCATCTCTCTTGTAGATCCAACGTACCCCACCCTATGAGTGAAAACAAAATAGAACTTAGAACTATTCCAACCAAACCCCAGTGACCAAACCTAACAAAAAATTGCTGAATTTCTTGTCCAGAGGCAAATCCGGCCCCCATGACTGCTCCCACGTATGTAGCAGCAACCTGGAATGTTGTTTTCCATTGCATTCTAACTCCCTCCTCGCCATCATGCTTATGGCTAGCATAGGAATTTGATGCATAAAAAAGGTGGTATTTGGGAAATATTAATACTAAAAACTAATTAAGTCATTAATAGTTAGGGGGTTTCTTGTGAGTTTATTTTCAATGCTAACTGAACCGCAAAAAATCAAAGCACACGTTGACGACTATCCCGCCAAGGCAAAACTTGAAACTCGTCTGACTGATCTTTTTATATCTGCTCACAAACGCCCTTCCATAATACTGTGTATAGGAACGGATCGGTCAACCGGGGATGCCTTAGGTCCTTTAATAGGAACTCAATTACTGCGACAACATCTGCCTATGCTTCACGTTTATGGGACGTTAGATGATCCTGTACATGCTACAAATCTTGCAGATAATATCCTTGGTATTCAACAGACCTTCTCAAATCCATTTATAATCGCCGTTGATGCCTGCCTGGGACGAATAGATTCAATTGGTTGTATCACCCTGTCAGATGGGCCTCTAAAACCTGGTGCGGGCGTTCATAAACAATTACCTGAAGTTGGAGAAGCTCATATGACTGGAATTGTTAACGTCGGAGGCTTTATGGAATATATGGTTCTTCAAAATACTCGGCTTAACCTTGTTTGGCGGATGTCTGAAACAATTTGCACACTAATATCTCAATCCTACTCAAGAGTACGACTCATCTAATTGATTATATCTTTGTCCCATTCATAGCATTCGCTATAACTTCTTTTTCTTCATCCGAAAGAGAATATGGAGAATGCCCTCCTGCAACTGGTTTCGCATAGACTCTTGATTCATCACGATTATGAATAGAACTTAGAACTATGCCATCTCCTTCTTGACTTAAAAGGGCAAATGCAAAACTTAAATCACCTCCTACATTTTCGAATGCTCTGAATCTAAGCAACTCTGCCCGACCTACACTTGTACGCAATTTTGATTCAATTGGGGTAAGTCTTGCCAGACATTCCGCATAGTTTTTCTCCAATTCACGTACTTTTTGTTTATTCTCACTAAGTAGACCTTCCATTTGTTGGCCTGACATAAAGGTTTGCAAGGAGATATAAGCTGATTCAAACCGTTTCATGCGACGGTATAGTAAAAAGGTTATTAAAAGGGATACCAATAAAATTAAACCTATTCCAAATATACCCCACCAAACTAATGGCATTAACTCTACAATCCTTGTCACTAAATTTTCCTCCTCGGATCATTATCCTGATTTCTCGGTTACATACCCAAATGTAAATTAGTGAACAAAAGGGTTATAGGCACTGCTACGAATATCCCTAATAATAGATTACCCACTTTAATCTCTTTTATTTCTAAAATGTTAATTCCAATCCCTACAATTAGCAATCCACCCGTTGCGCCCATTTCTGAAATCACCTGCGGCGAAAGGATTCCTTGTAATAGCCCTGCTGCTAATGTGATAGCTCCTTGATATAAAAATACTGGGACGGCAGCTGCCAAAACGCCTATTCCCATTGAGGATGCAAATACTATGGCTGAGATTCCATCAAGCATTGATTTTGCATATAGAATGTTGTGATTCCCGCTTAACCCACTTTCTAATGAGCCCATAATTGCCATAGCCCCGACGCAGTATATTAAACTAGCGGTGACAAATGCTTTTGTAAAGCCTACTCCTTGGCCGTTTTTAGAAAACTTTCGTTCTAACCACTCACCGAGATGTTGTAAGCGTAGCTCAATGTCTATCCATTCACCTAAAATCCCCCCCACTACTAGACTTGCAATTATGACTAGTGGATTTTTGGTTTGTAGAGCCATGCTGCCACCAATAAGTAAGACGGCTAATCCAATTCCTTGAATTACTGTCCTTTTAATTTTATCTGGCAAAGTATTCCCGAACAGCAACCCTAATATTCCGCCCACTATTATAGATAGTGTATTAACGATAGTTCCTAACACCTTGTACTACCTGCCTTCCTAGGTCTTAAATGCTCTCGGAATAGTGTAATAACGACTCTAACATTCCGTGCAAATTGCCCTTTTGCATTATTTTCGAATTTGGTCATACCTCCATAATAAATGTTCCACGTGGAACATTTATGTCAGACTAGTTAATTCTTTATCCTTATTAAGAAAGGCATAAACTTTGCACCAATGCATTCAAGTGTTGCATTCATTATATTGCAGACTTGCCCAGGGTCTATAAATGTTCCACGTGGAACATTTATGTCAGGCTAGTAAATTCTTTATCCTTAGTTAAAAGACATAAATTTGCACCATAGCATATAAGTGTTGCATTTGTGTATTGGCAGACTTGCGAAGTGTCTATTAATGTTCCACGTGGAACATTATTCAATCAATACGAATGTTCCATAATTCTAGGAGCCGATTAAGTTCATCTTGAGAAAAATATTGAACCTCGATCTTTCCCCGTTTAACATCCCCTTTTACATGAACCTTGGTTTGAAAGCTTGACCTCAGGCGATCCTCAACATTGCGTAGCAATGGATGATATTCATGGGAGGACTTAACTTTATGAGAAATATCAGCGCTTCTTTCAGATAATTTATTAATAAGGTCTTCAGTCTCTCGCACGCTTAGTTGCTCTTTGGCCGCCTTTTGAGCTGTGATAACCTGAATGGAAGGATCCTTAACTCCTAATAAGACTTTAGCATGTCCTAAAGAAATGGTGTTCTCCCTTAATAGATCAAGAACAGCGCCAGGCAATTGTATAACTCGTAACAGATTAGTGACTGTAGTGCGAGCCTTACCAACTCTTTGAGCTACCTGCTCCTGTGTCATTCCATATTCTTCGATAAGCCGATGATAGGCTAAGCCTTCCTCAACTGCAGATAAATCAGCACGTTGGATGTTTTCAATAAGTGCCCGCTCTGCCATTTCTTGATCACTGCATTGCTGGACAATGCAGGCTACTTTAGTAAACCCAGCAATTTGTGCTGCTCTTAATCGTCGTTCTCCTGCGATAACGCAATATTGCTCGCCATCAGGTCTTACTAATAGGGGTTGAAGTAAACCATGTACACGCAGCGAATCTGCCAAATCATTCATCGATTCAGGATCAAAATCCTTTCTTGGTTGATCAGGATTCCGCTTCAGGTCAGAAATAGGAATTTCTTTTATACAAGGATCGTCTCCACGTTCATCAGACAACAACGCCTGAAGCCCTCGTCCAAGTCCTTTTTTAGACACGTTCTAATACCTCCTTTGCTAAGTCTTGATAAACCTCCGCACCCCTTGAACGGGAATCATACGTATTAATTGCTTTGCCATGACTTGGGGCTTCACTGAGACGAACATTTCGTGGAATTATAGTACGAAATACTTTTTGTGGAAAATATTTTTTAACCTCATCAACCACTTGAATCGCTAAGTTTGTGCGAGCATCAAACATCGTTAAAAGGGCTCCCAATATGTTTAGCGAAGGGTTAATGTGCTTTCTAACTCTATCCAATGTGTTCATCAAGAGCGTCAAGCCCTCTAGCGCGTAATACTCACATTGAATAGGAATTAAGACATCAGTTGCTGCAGTAAGGGCATTCAAGGTGAGAAGACCGAGCGACGGAGGACAGTCAATAAAAATAAAATCGTAATCCTGTTTAACCCCCTCAATTGAGCTTTTCAATTTACCCTCACGTGAAATCTGAGCGACAAGTTCTATTTCGGCACCCGCTAGCTCAATTCGAGCAGGCACAACCATAAGATTTTTTTGATAGGTTTTCTGTATGACTTGTTCGAGAGGAATGTCGTTGATTAAGACATCATAAATGCAGCGCGTCAGTTTATGTTTTGCAATTCCCATTCCACTTGTCGCGTTTCCCTGTGGGTCTAAATCAATGAGAAGGACCTGTTTGCCTAATTCTGCTAAACAGGCACTTAGGTTAATGGCTGTAGTGGTCTTAGCCACGCCACCTTTTTGATTTGCGATAGCAATCACTTTAGTCGTCAATAACGCACACCTCCTTATATACAAAGAAATAACTTAAAAAATGGTTCATACTAGATACTATCAAACCCTAACTCATAAAAAAAGCGCTTTTAGCGCTTTTTTATAAAATATTAATTTATTGAGTGTCAATTAACGCCTGAATAAGAAATTCCATAATTCAAATGGGTAAAGATTCCATCTAAATCATGAGTACTGCTATGCTCCGACAGCAATGATTTTGGGTAAAGGCTGATAATGACTCTGTTTAAGAGACTCAGTTTTTATGACTTGTCCATTAACTTTGATAGTTCGGCTAGAATTCACTATATATCCTGGCTGACCTTCTTGTTTAACATGGGAATCCCCATGTGCCAGAGTTTCATCAACTAGTTTTTGTTCAGGAAAAGGAATAATGGACTCTCTCGAATTTGTGATAACTACTTCCTGTCCAGGGTTTACCTTTCCATAAAGTTCAATCGTAATCGTATTATTACTGACTTTAGTTCGAACTAGAAGATATCCACCCGTGGTATTTAAAAATTTAAGATCGAGATCGGGGTAAGCAACGGTCGCATCCTGCCCAAGAGGAACATAGGAAATAGCCAGATCATGGTTACTTCGCTGAGTAACAGTAAGGTTAGCTAAAAGACCGGTATTATATAAAGTACTAGACACTTGACATATTCCTCCAGCTAAACCCGGGACGAATTGACCATTAACAATGATATATGCATCTTTATATCCGCCCTCAACAGTTCGTTCCCCTACTACTTGATTGAAGGATAACGTACCGTCAGGTTTTACGATCGCTCCATCTAAAGCCTTTGCCGCGATACGTACATTTTTCGGATCTCGCAGTTTGAGATGGATCAAATCGAGTCGTATAAGTAGACAGCAATCCTGTAATTTTCTGTTTTTCTAGTTGAGCTGCAGTTATTGAAGGGTTTTGCTCTTTAGACTGAATATCAATCTCTGATACTGGCTTATAAGGATTGATCCCTTTAACCGTTTGGCTTAATGCTTCAGTATCAAGAACTCGGCCTACTTGTTCACCTTTAATAAGCATAGTATTTTGGGGAGTAATCTGAAAAGAAGCATCCGTTGCTAGCTTACTGTACCCATTAAACTTCTGAGTGATCGTTTCAGTTAATACTTTATCATTCCACTCCTGAGATAAATCTAAGTCTACCCCTTTAGATGCAGTAATCTTACTAAAGACTTTACTGAAAATAGAGCCTGTCCTACCATACTGATAGGCCAGCTGAAGTGCCGAATCAGCGGTTACAACAAGTCCCAATTCTTTTAACGTCACTTCTTGTGATAATTGCCCAAGATTAAGTTTTACAGTTTGGTTCATTAAGCGATGAGCCTCATTATCGATAACCACTTTTGCCTGTTCTTCAGATAAATTACTAACATTCATTCCAGATATCTTAACTCCTTGAACAATCACGTGATGATCCCAAGAATAATATAAAACTGAAAGTCCTGTCAGAACAAAAAGTGTTAAAAGAAACCTGAGGGTTATTTTAACAACCTTCTTATTTAATAGGCGACTAATGCTTGCCCAAAATCCCTTTACCCCATTTTGCCTCTCATATACTCTACTTGCAGCCACTTCTTTCCTACCCAGTCTACCTCTTTGATCTTCTGACTCTTTCAAAATGCACCCCTTGAATCTACCCTCGATTAATTATATCTACTACCCTTAAATTCGACGTTATTTCTGTATTTCCTTTATAATTAATATAAAAAAGAGCCTTACTTACCATAAGTAACGCCCTTTTCAAATACAATGGTTTCAACTAATGGGTCTTTTAGTAGGTGTTCCCGCTTGGCGCGGATATCGTGAAGATGTTTCTTGAGTCTTTCGAATTAGAATTATAGCACGATGTTCAGCACCTTCTCCTAAATTTAAATGTTCAATTCTCTCAAGTTTACCGCCAATAATCTCTAAGGCCTTGTGTGCCTCTGATAATTCTTCCTCAGCTTGCAATCCCTTTGGCGCCAAAAAGAGCCCATTCATCTTCAAAGTAGGAAGGGCATACTCTAACAAAACAGGAAGACGTGCTACAGCACGAGAGCTGACAGTATCGAAAGACCCTCGGAAACGAACGTCTCTTCCAAAGTCTTCAGCACGAGCATGAACCGTTTTAACCCCTGTTAAACCTAAATTATCAATGACAAGGTCGAGGAAGTCTAATCTCTTTTTCAAGGAATCCATTAACACAACGTTTAATTCTGGGCGCAAGATCTTAAGCGGAATGCCTGGAAAACCAGCTCCAGTCCCTAAATCCGCAAATGATTTGCCTTCAATAAATTTTGAAAGAACCATTGAGTCAATAAAATGCTTTAAGATGACTTCATTGGGTTCAGTAATTCTGGTTAAATTAAGCCGTTGGTTCCATTCAAGTAAGAGGTCTCCAAAACGACAAAACTGTGTAACCTGCTGATCCGATAATTCAAACCCAATATGCTCATAGGTTAACCCTTTAAGTAAAGATGCATGCTCGATAAACATCTGTTAATTTCCTCCCCTACGTCGCTGTTCTAAAAAAACGAGTAGGACGGAAATATCAGCTGGACTAACACCCGTAATTCGGGAGGCTTGCCCTAAATTTAGAGGGCGGACTTCTAGAAGGCGCTGTCTGCCTTCTGTTGATAATCCACGGATTTCTTCATAAGAAAGAGTTTCGGGTAGCATACGATTTTCTAGCTTTGAAAAATTCTCAATATCAGCCCACTGCTTTTCAATATAACCTGAATATTTAGTATCAGTTTCCACCTCTTCTAACACTTCATGCTCAAAATCTTTTAACTCTGGTATCAGTTTCACCAAATGAGAAATGGTAATTTCTGGTCTGCGAATTAGATCTTGAGCACTAATTCCACCACGAGTCGGAGTAGATTGGGCTTCACTCATTACTTGCTGTAAATCTTCCCTCATAGGGGAAAAAACCGTTGTTTTCAAGAGCTCTTTAACATGATCGTAGTTCTTCTTCTTATCATGAAAACGTCTCCAGCGCTCGTCGTTGACTAAACCGACTGACCTTCCAATTTCTGTTAGCCTTAAATCTGCATTATTTTGACGAAGGACTAACCGATACTCTGCCCTGGACGTTAGAAGACGATAGGGTTCCTTAACTCCTTTAGTCACCAGATCGTCAATTAGGACTCCTAAATAGGCATCCGATCGACGTAAAGTAAAAGGACCTTTTCCTAACGATCGAAGGGCAGCATTGATACCCGCGATCAATCCTTGAGCTGCGGCCTCTTCATATCCTGATGTTCCATTTAATTGCCCTGCAGTAAATAAGCCAGATAACTGTCGAACCTCTAAACCCAGAGAAAGTTGATGGGGCAATACATAATCATACTCAATTGCATACCCTGGACGTAACATCCGTACATTCTCTAAGCCAGGAATACTCTTTAAAATTTGAACTTGAACTTCCTCCGGCATACTCGTTGATAATCCTGCCACATATAGTTCGTCACTCTGCCAACCCTCAGGTTCTAAAAATATTTGATGAGCTTCACGTTGAGCAAAACGAACGACCTTATCTTCGATCGATGGACAATAACGAGGGCCAATACCTTCGATTTTTCCAGAATACATAGGCGCGCGATAAAGATTTGTTCGAATAAGCTCATGCGTTTGGAGTCCTGTATATCCTAACCAACATGGTACTTGTTTGGAAAGGTCCTTATGCCAAAACTGGCTCTCCGTGGGCATAAAGGAAAAACGCCAAGGGGTATTATCCCCTGGTTGTATGCGAAACTTTGTATAATCCACAAACTGGCGATGAATTCGTGGGGGAGTACCTGTCTTAAATCGTCCTAATTCGACTCCAAATTCTCTTAGTGAATCTGAGAGAGACATTGCAGGCATCTGTCCATTGGGCCCACCTGGGTGCATCGCTGCGCCTATAATAATCCGTCCCCGTAAATATGTACCACTTGTTAAGACTACGCTACCAGATTCAAATCGTGCCCCGGTACGAGTTACAACTCCAACAATTGAATTCTTGTCAACCACTAAATTTTCGACCAAGGCTTGAATTATAGTCAATTTGGGTTGTGAAAAAAGAATTGTTCTCATCCGGCTATGGTAAGCCTGTTTATCCGATTGGATACGCAAGGCATGCACTGCAGGTCCTTTCCCAGTGTTTAACATTTTAACTTGTAGGGATGTCTCATCAGCCACTATACCCATTTGACCACCCAAAGCATCGATTTCGCGGACCAAATGTCCTTTGGCAGGACCCCCAAGGGATGGATTACAGGGCATATGGGCAATTGTATCAAGATGTAATGTAATCAACAGAGTCTCACAGCCAAGTCTAGCCGCAGCAAGGGCGGCTTCACAACCTGCGTGTCCGGCTCCGACGACGATAACATCATATTTTCCAGCAAAATATTCCAACGTTTGACCTACTTTCCGATACAAAATCGAGAAAAAATATCTTCAAGAAGAGATTCTTGCACATTATGCCCTGTTATTTCAGAAACGTATTGTAAGGCTTGGCGTATATCAATTGAAAGTATATCCCAAGGCATTCCTTGCTGCAAACTATTCAACGATTGGTTCAAGGCATTGTCACAGCGCTCCAGAGATGTAATATGACGTACATTGGAGAGAAGTGGATCAGTTGTACTAATACCCTCCCCCTGGTAAACCCGCTTTCGAATTTCCTTTTCAAGCTCATCAAAACCCTGAAGTTGAAGAACCGAAAAAGGAATCCAAAACCCTTTTTCGTTCATCGGAATATCTAATTGTCCTTTACTCAGTATATCAATTTTATTAACAAGAACAACAACCTTCTCAGAATAACAATCCAATATATGTCGCTCTACTTCAGACAGAGACAGATTAGCCTGTACCACCAACAAAACTAAATCGGCAGTCTTTAAAGCTTTCCACGTTCTCTCAATTCCAAGACGTTCCACAAGATCATCACTCTCACAAATACCAGCGGTATCAACCAACTGTAGAAGAATACCACCGACACTGACAGATTCTCGAATCTCATCTCGGGTTGTACCTGGAATATCTGTCACAATGGCTCTTTCCTCATGTAATAGTGCGTTTAACAAGCTCGATTTACCAACATTAGGCTGTCCTACAATAACTGTGTTTAACCCATCTCTTAAGACTTTCCCTGTTTTGCTTCCCTCTAGAAGCAATTTTGTTTCTGCGAGGACTTTATTAATAAGTGATTCTAGTGTCTCTCTATCTAAGCTGTCAACCTCATCTTCAGGAAAATCAATTCCAGCTTCAATGAAAGCCAGAATTTCCAAAATTCCATCCCGTAAAGAAGTAATTTTCTCTGATAGTCCTCCACTCAATTGAGAAAGAGCTAAATTAGCAGACGTTTCGGTACGAGAACTAATTAAATCAATGATAGCCTCAGCTTGAACTAAGTCGAGCTTACCATTCAAAAATGCCCGTTTGGAAAACTCACCTGGCTCAGCTAATTGAGCACCATGACTAAGAATGGCTTTAAGAATTCTTTGGGCAACAAATAAGCCCCCATGACAATTAACCTCATAAACATCTTCTCCAGTATAGGAGGAGGGGGCCAACATTCGCCCAACAAGAACTTCGTCTAAGGCCTTTGTCTGATCATAAAAAACACCACGGTTCAGAGTAAAACTTTCCCCACGAAGCCAACGCTCCTTATTCCGTGGTTTAAAGCATTCCTCAATAATCCTGGTCGCCATAGGACCACTTATACGTATAATATGAATACTTGCATCTCCTATGGCTGTTGACATAGCAACGATAGTATCACTCAAAATAATTCATCTCCATAAACTAAAAATGGATACTTTTCTCTATTCTTTTCAGTAATTGATTACTTTATTAGTATAAAGAAAACTTGGCTGGCGCCCGAAGACTAGTATAAAAAAAGAGGGGGTTTTCCCCCTCTATCCTCTTTTAAGTGCTATTACCACACGACGATTTGGATCATCACCTTCACTAAATGTTGATATTCTAGTTTCATCCTGTAAAGAAGTATGAATTATTCGTCGTTCATGGGGATTCATGGGTTCTAAGACAATTCTTGTTCCAGTTCTTTTGACCTTATCCGATAACCTTTTTGCAAGTCGGATGAGGGTTTCTTCACGACGAAGTCTATACCCTTCCACATCAACTACGATGCGTACACGTTCAGAAAGTTTTTTAGCCACCGCCAAATTTGTTAAATATTGAAGAGCATCTAATGTATCTCCGCGTCTTCCGATCAAAAGTCCAAGTTCAGGACCACTAATATTAATATGCCAATGTTCGCCTGTTTTACTTACCTGAATATCTGCTTTAATATCTATTGCCTGACAGATGCTATAAATAAATTCTGTTGCTAAATCACCGGGATTATCTTCATAATAAACCTTTACTCTTGCCAGCTTAGTGCCGAAGAGGCCAAATAAACCTTTTTTAGTTGGTTCCTCTAATACTTCTACTTTAACGCGATCACGTTCAACAGCTAACTCCATTACCCCAGCAGTAATCGCCTCTTCAACCGTTTTCCCGGTTTTCTCTACAATCCTCATGAACGATCCTCCTCACGCCATCCACGTTCCCTATATAGCCTTCTTTGTTTGATTCGACAATCGTCTATTAATAAATAGCTGTTGAAAAATCGAAACAACGTTCATGGTTGCCCAATATAAGGCCAAACCCGCTGGCACAGTAGCACTAATATAAGCAAAGAATACTGGCATAATATAAAGCATCGTCTTTTGGGTAGGATCGGTACTAGCATTAGGACTAGTTATTTTTGTTTGCAAATAAGTCGTTGCACCAGCAAAGAGCGGTAAAATCAAATGATATGAAAGCGTAAATCCATATATTTTTACTAAGTCAAAGCCAAGAAACCAATGGGCAGCTGCATTTGAGGGATCATAAGGAAAATTACGTAACGTGCTGTATAATGCCCAGAAAATAGGCAATTGGACAACGATCGGCAGACAACCACCTAAGGGGTTAACTTTATGTTCTTTGTATAACTCCATAACGGCTGCGTTAGCTTTTTCTTTGTCATTTTTATGTTTTTCTTGAAGAGCTTTGATTTTGGGTTGTAAATCAACGGTCTTGCGCATTGATGCCATTTGTTTGTAAGTTAACGGAAAAATCAAGGTTTTAATTAAAATAGTTAAAAGTATAATCGCCACACCATAATTAGGAAGACCAATAGAAGCTGATAAATTATAGAGTATATTTAATAAATAAGTCATCCATTCAACAATAATATTCACAAAAGCCCTCCTTAAACTGGGTCATGCCCACCAGGATGAAACGGATGACACTTTAAGATCCGTTTTAACGATTTCCAAAGTCCCATTATTATGCCATATTTTTTTATTGCTTGCATCGAATATTCCGAGCAAGTGGGATAAAAACGGCAAGTTTGTCCCTTTAAAGGAGAAATAAAGATTTGATAAAAACGAATCAAGCCAATTAAAATTCGCTTCATTCCTGTTTACTCACTTTTATTAAGGTATTTGCATTTTTCAGCATATTCATCATGTATCTTTCTACTTCAGAGAAGGAAACTCCTTTGATACTCGCTCTAGCAATAAAAATTATTTCTAAATCATTTCTTATTTCTGAAATATGTAGTCGAATAACTTCTCTCATAAGTCTCTTTGCTCTATTTCGTTGAACGGAATTGCCAACTTTTTTAGAAGCAATAAAACCAAAACGCTTAGGCCCTTTATGAATGTACATAGCAACATATTTTACAGAATAATTTTTACCTTCTTTGAAAATCAATCCGAAACTCGATTTATGGCGTAAGCGGAAATTTCTTTGTAACATAGCTCCTCCAAGCTTACATCCTTTCAATCATATTCTAACTCTTAACGCTTCAATTTAAACGTTTTAAAAATTATTAATGACTCATAAGAAAAATTTATTTAAAAAAATGGCCACAAATTGCGGCCTTAAACTGATAATTTTTTCCGACCTTTTAAGCGACGGCGCTTTATTACATTTCTCCCTGTTGGCGTACTCATTCTACTCAAAAAACCGTGAACGCGCTTATGACGCCGATTCTTCGGTTGATAAGTTCTCTTCAATTTAACGACACCTCCTTTATTTCAAACAAAAAAAAATCTAAAGTAATCAAACTTACTTAGAGATTATACTCTAAAAAAATTTAATCTGTCAAGTAAAGGACTTTGACACTATGTGGATAACTTAACCTAAAAAAGTTATCCACTGTGAATAATTTTCTAAAACTGACACTCTACCTGTTGATAACCCCGTTGAAACTTGATATTATATTTCCACAGCACCTTGTGACCACAACAAACCGTGCAACAGTTTGTGCACAGTACGTAATTTATTCAAGTTATCCACAAATGTGTATAAGTTTGTGTATAACTTTTTTAATTGTCCTAATTCTTATAATTTTAGACAAGGGAGGTCCGTCCATGCCACCACAACCACTGTCACCCCAGTTATTGTGGCAGGAAACTTTAGAAAAACTAAAAAATGAACTATCCAAGCCGAGCTTTGAGACATGGTTAAGCTCCACTAGGCTTCTTCATATCGAGGGTGATACTTTAATCATTAGCGTTCCAAATGACTTTGCGAAGGACTGGTTGGAAAGTCGTTATGCACCCTTGATTCGATCTTCAGTTCAAGCTGTCTTAGGGCATTCGGTCAGCCTCCGTTTTATTATTCCTTCTCCCGATGTCTCTTATACTGAGGATCCAGTAGTCATAAAACAGCAGGATTCCTCAATCACCCCTAAGTCAATCGACCCTCAACACAACTCCCTTAATGCTAAATATATTTTTGATACATTTGTCATTGGTAACAGTAATCGCTTTGCCCATGCTGCTTCACTAGCTGTTGCAGAATCACCTGCTAAATCCTATAATCCTCTTTTTATCTATGGAGGGGTTGGTTTAGGAAAAACTCATCTCATGCATGCCATTGGACATCATGTTTTGCAACGATCTCCTAATACTAAGGTGCTTTATGTTTCAAGTGAGAAATTTACGAATGAATTAATTGATTCAATTAGAGACGAAAACTCCATTGAATTTCGTAATCATTACCGAAATGTTGATATCCTTCTGATTGATGATATTCAGTTTTTAGCAGGCAAAGAACGAACTCAAGAAGAGTTTTTTCATACATTTAATGCACTTCATGAAGCGAATAAGCAAATTATTATTTCTTCTGATCGACCACCCAAAGAAATTCCAACATTAGAAGATCGTTTACGTTCGCGATTTGAATGGGGCCTAATCACTGATATACAAGCACCTGACTTAGAAACACGGATCGCAATCCTAAGAAAAAAAGCAAAAATGGAAAATCTTCAAGTTCCTAACGAAGTTATGGTTTACATTGCTGATAAAATTCATTCCAATATTCGTGAGCTTGAAGGTGCTCTTATTCGTGTAATGGCATTTGCTTCCCTCAGTTCATTTCCTATAACCACGGAAGTCGCAGTGGAAGCATTAAAAGATATTATTCCAGCCAATAACACTAAACAAATTACCATTGAAAATATCCAACAATCTGTAGCAGGCTTTTTTCATATGCCTCCTCATGAATTTAAAGCAAAAAAAAGAACCCGAGAAGTAGCCTTTCCTCGACAAATTGCAATGTACCTTTCACGACAACTTACTGATTCCTCGTTACCTAAAATTGGGGAGGAGTTCGGTGGAAGAGATCATACAACCGTTATGCATGCCCATGATAAAATAACCCAAGCAATTCTTAATGATCCTTTATTAGAAAAGAAAATTAATGAAATAATTCAACGCATTCAATCAGAGTGAACTTAAATTATGTGAATAAGTTGTGCATAAATAATGAAAAGTTTTATGATTTAGTGATCCTTGTGGACATGTGGATAATTTTAATCCGTTTGTCCACACCTTTTTCAACATACTTTTTATCAGTAAAATAGCACGTTTAATTTACTTATCCACATGTTGACAGGTAATACTACTATAACGACTACTTATTATCTTATTATTAATAATGTCAGTTTAGAACAATGAAGATCTAAATAATTAGGAGGATTCAGTTGTATGAAAATCTTCTGTTCAAAAGATGCCCTGCTTGCTGGTGTAAATGCGGTTCAAAAGGCAATATCTAATAAAAATACATTACCTGTACTTCAGGGAATTTTGGTGACTGCAGAAGCTCAGTTTTTACATTTTTCTGCAACGGATCTTGAAATGGGGATTCGATGTCAAATACCATCCACTACTGTTACAGAAGAGGGAACAATGGTAGTCCCTGCAAAACTCTTCTCGGAAATTGTTCGTAAACTACCTGACACAACAATTACCTTAGAAGAAAAGGATAAATCAATCACGATTTGTTATAACGAATCCGAGATTGTATTAAATGGATATGATCCTGAAGAATTTCCTTTGCTTCCAGACCTTATGGAGCCCATTACGTTTACGTTACCCACTATAATTTTTAAGAATATGATTAGACAGACCGTATTTTCGTGTTCTACGGAAGAAAATCGGCCCGTATTTACTGGAACTTTACTTCAAATCGAAGGTACAAATATTCGCTTAGTTGCTACGGATACACACCGATTAGCCTTAAGTATAGCTTCAATATCTAACAGTGAAGAATCACGTTTTAGCGGAATTATACCTTCAAAAACACTCACTGAAATTTATCGGTTGCTAAGAGACGAGGATGAAGAATTAACCATAAGTTATGGTAACAATCAAGTCGTTTTCCAGTTTGGATCAATATATTTGATATCTAGATTGATAGAAGGGCAATTTCCAAACTATAAACAAGTCATTCCACAGTCATGTGAAACTAAAGTCATTTTAAGTGTAAGGAAACTTTTAGAATCAGTAGAACGGGCCTTAGTACTCACGCGTGACAAAAGTGGAGCCAACATTATTAAAATAAATGTTAAAAATAATGAATTAAAAATAGATCAGACCTCTGAATTAGGTAAAATATCTGAGCAGATAGTCGTTGAAATGGAAGGAAAAGATGTTACGATTGCATTTAATGCAAAATTTCTAATTGATGCTTTAAAGGTAATTGATAGCGATCAGATATTATTTGAATTATCTGGACCATTTAGTCCGGGAGTAATGAGACCTTTGGATAATAGTAATTATATCTATCTTGTTTTACCGATTAGGACGGCATAATTAAAATTATGTTAATTAATAACATGCATCTCCAAAATTTTAGAAATTATGGCGATCAAAAGATTAAATTTATGCCTGGTACGAATATTCTAATAGGGGATAATGGACAAGGTAAAACGAATATTGTTGAAGGAATTTATTATCTTTTAACAGGTAAATCATATCGGGTACAGCGGGAACACGATTTACTGCGCTGGGAACAAAGTGAGTTTCATTTGTACGGAGATTTTATTTCCAAGAATCACAAAATTTTTTTGGAGAGTCATTATAAAAATAAAAAGAAAATGGTTAAAATTAATCAAGTACCGTGTCAACGCTTATCTGACTTTGTGGGCACGATTAATGTAATTTTTTTCTCTCCAGATGACCTTGTTATGATTAAAGGAGGTCCTTTAGAAAGAAGAAGGTTTTTAGATTTGCATATTGCCCAAATGAGGCCAGGGCATGTAAGTATTCTCAATGCTTATAATAAAGTTATTCAACAAAAAAGCGCTCTTCTTAAACTATCTCTAGAAAAATCCCATAAATATTCTCAGTTGCAACTTTGGAATGAGCAAATTATTGAATTAGGAATAAAAATAATGATCAATCGGGCTGACATGACAGAACGATTACAAGCTGCAGCAGACTTAATTTATGACAATCTGACCTCTTATAAAGAAAAAATGCAGGTTTTTTATCTGGCTTTGGGAAAAAAAAATCTTAGAGAGGCTATCAATGAATACCCTAAATTACTCAATGATAAATTGGATCAAGAAATAGAACGCCAGATGGTGTTAGTGGGTCCACATCGTGACGACCTTCAGATTCTTTTAAATGATAAACCAGCCCGTCTTTATGCATCTCAAGGACAACAGAGATCGATCGTCTTAAGTTTAAAGCTTGCAGAACTAGAGCTTATAAATCAAGAAAAAGGAGAATATCCTCTTCTTCTTCTTGATGACGTATTGTCTGAATTGGATCGTTTCAGGAGAGAATACTTAATAAAATTCATAGAATTATCTCGTATTCAAACAATCATAACCATGACAAGTGCTGATAATCACCAGTTAGGTACACTATATCGTGTGGAACAAGGACATATAAGGAGGGAGCCTTAGATGTATTTACATCTTGGCAGTAATGTTCTTATTAATAAGGATAAAATCATTGCAATAATTGATTTAGATACAACTAAGACAGGTCAGATAAACCGTGACTATTTTAATAACCTTAAAAAAAATAAAAATGTAAATTATATCTGTCAAGAAGGTAAAGAAAAAACACTAATTTTAACACTAAATGAACTATTTTTTTCAACTATTTCGTCTACAACATTATTCAAACGTTCATTTAGTGATAAGTCAATCGATTTTTACTAGAAATCTTTACCATTTATTGGTTATATAATTGAATCGGCCAACTATATGGTGTACAATAATAAGGTTGAAGGTATTTTTTGGGAGGAAAAGGCTTTGCAAGGAAATAATAATATTGAAGTTCAAAATACAGGTGATAATTATAATGCAGGGCAAATCGAAGTTTTAGAAGGACTTGAAGCTGTACGTAAACGACCTGGTATGTATATTGGGTCCACAAGCTCTCGAGGACTTCATCATCTAGTTTATGAAATTGTCGATAATAGTATTGATGAAGCCTTAGCTGGTTTCTGTGATCAGATTGATGTCATGATTCATGCAGATAATAGTATAACAGTAGTGGATAATGGTCGAGGAATCCCAGTCGATATACATCCCAAAACAGGAAAACCGGCAGTTGAAGTTGCCTTAACGGTATTACATGCCGGTGGGAAATTTGGCGGAAGTGAAAGTGCATATAAGGTATCCGGTGGACTTCATGGTGTGGGTTTGAGCGTGGTTAATGCCTTATCAAAATGGTTAATTGTTGAAGTATCAAAAGGAGGACATGTTTTTCACCAAGAGTATGCTCAAGGAAAACCAACGACTTTATTAGTAAACATTGGTGAAACAGAGAATACCGGCACTAAAATAACCTTTATACCAGACTTGGAAATTTTTGAAGAAACTGTTTATGATTTTAATATTTTGGCACATCGATTAAGGGAATTGTCATTTTTGAATAAAAGTGTCACCATTAATTTGACGGATGAACGAACCAATGTAAAAGAGACATTTTTACATACAGGTGGTATTCAAGATTTTGTAAGTTATTTAAACAAAAGTAAAGATTGCTTACACCCTGTGCCAATTTTTATCGAAACGACAAAGGATAATGTACAGGTTGAAGTTTGTATTCAGTATAATGACAGTTATGCTGAAAATTTATTTTCTTATGCCAATAATATTAATACCCAAGAAGGGGGAACCCATGAGGCGGGCTTCAAATCAGCTTTAACTAGGGTGATTAACGACTATGCACGAAAAGCAAATCTTCTAAAGGCAGCTGATTCTAATCTGTCCGGAGATGATATTCGTGAAGGATTAACTGCCGTAATTTCAGTCAAAGTTCCTGATCCTCAGTTCGAGGGGCAAACAAAAACAAAACTTGGAAACAGTGAAATTCGAGGGATTGTAGATTCTGCTACGGGTGAAGGTTTAAATATATTTCTTGAAGAGAACCCATCGATTGCCCGAAAATTTATTGATAAATCAGTTCAAGCTGCACGAGCACGAGATGCAGCTCGTAAAGCTCGGGAATTAACACGCCGTAAGAGCGCCTTAGAAGGTACATCACTTCCCGGAAAACTAGCAGATTGTTCTTGGAAGGAACCAGATCTATGTGAGATGTATCTTGTCGAGGGGGACAGTGCAGGCGGTTCAGCAAAACAAGGAAGGGATCGACGGTTTCAGGCAATCTTGCCTTTGCGAGGGAAAATTATCAATGTAGAAAAGGCCAGACTTGATAAAATACTAGGGAATGCAGAAATTAGGGCTATGATTACAGCAATGGGTACAGGTATTTCCGAAGACTTTGATATCTCTAAAGCACGCTATCATAAACTAATAATTATGACAGATGCTGATGTCGATGGTGCCCATATTCGAACCCTTTTATTGACCTTTTTCTACCGTTATATGAGACCTTTAATTGAAAATAATTTTGTCTATATTGCCCAACCTCCACTCTTTAAAGTGAAAAAAGGCAGAGATATTCAATATGTCTATTCTGAAATTGAACTCAACAATACTCTTGAGAAAATAGGGAGAGAAAAAGTTGAGATTCAGCGCTATAAAGGTTTAGGTGAAATGAATCCTGATCAGTTATGGGAAACCACCATGGATCCTGCCAAGCGTACGATCTTAAGAGTCACCATGGAAGATGCCATGCGAACTGAAGAAATGTTTACGGTCTTAATGGGAGACAAAGTAGAACCACGCCGTGACTTTATCAATAAGCATGCAAAAGATGTACGTAATCTAGATGCTTAAAGGAGTGCTCATTGATGTCGGATGAAATCCTGGGAGGAAAAGTCCTTCCTGTCGAAATTGCGGAAGAAATGCGAAAATCATTTATCGACTATTCGATGAGTGTTATCGTGAGCCGTGCATTGCCTGATGTCCGAGACGGGCTCAAACCGGTACATCGCAGAATATTATATACCCTTCACGAATTAGGGCTAACTCCTAATAAGCCTTATAGTAAATCCGCACGCCTTGTCGGGGATTGCATGGGTAAATTTCATCCTCACGGGGATAGTTCAATTTATGATGCCGTTGTTCGTATGGACCAAGATTTTGCCAGTCGCTACCCGCTCATTGACGGACATGGAAACTTTGGCTCTATTGATGGAGATTCTGCTGCAGCCATGCGTTATACAGAACTTCGCATGGCAAAAATAGCGACGTATATGTTGGCAGATATTGATAAAGAAACCGTGGATTTTACGCCTAATTACGATGAAAAACAAGATGAACCCACCGTATTGCCGGCTAAATTTCCTAATTTACTTGTCAATGGATCGTCAGGAATTGCAGTTGGCATGGCAACCAATATTCCGCCTCATAATTTATCAGAAGTTGTAGAAGCGACAATGGCGTTGTTGGATAACCCCGAGTTGTCCGTCGACGAACTTATGAATTATGTCAAAGGTCCTGATTTTCCCACGGGTGGAACCATTATGGGTTATGAAGGGATAAGGTCTGCTTATACAACAGGCAGAGGATCGGTTAAAACACGCGCCAAAGCAACTATTGAACGCATTGAAAAATCCGGCAAGACAAGAATTCTTGTTACAGAAATACCTTTTATGGTTAATAAGGCAAGAATGATTGAGAAGATAGCAGATCTAGTTCGTGATAAAAAACTCGATGGGATCACTGATTTGCGCGATGAGTCAGATCGATCAGGGATGCGTATCGTCATTGAGCTAAGGCGGGATGTCAATCCCCAAGTTGTCTTAAATCAACTCTATAAACATACACAAATGGAAGATACGTTTGGCGTAAATATGTTGGCACTTGTCAATGGACAGCCGAAGACACTTACTCTTAAAGATATGATATACTACTTTATTGAACATCAAAAAGAAGTCATCGTTAGAAGGACTCGATTTGAACTTAATAAAGCAGAGGCAGAGGCCCATATCATTGAGGGACTACGGATTGCCCTTGACCATATTGATGAAGTGATAGAGACCATTCGTTCTTCTTCTGACGAAGCGACAGCCAGAGCTAATCTCAGTCATCGATTTGGTTTGAGTGAGAAACAGGCTCAGGCTATTGTGGATATGAGATTAAAACGTCTGACTGGCTTAGAACGTGAAAAATTAGAAAACCAATATAACGAACTCATGAATACGATCTCCTATTTGAGATCCGTTTTAGCATCGGATCAAATGGTTATTAATATTATTAAAGCTGAATTAAACGATATTGATCATAAATTTGGAGATGCTCGTCGAACCCTCATTACCGTGGATGTAAGTAAAATGGATATAGAAGATCTTATTGATGTAGAAGATGTAGTCATCACTGTGACCCATTACGGATATATTAAGAGGTTGCCCTTAAACACTTATAAAAGCCAGCATCGTGGAGGTAAGGGTGTTCATGGCATGGCAACCAAAGAAAGAGACTTTGTAGAGCATCTCTTTACCACCACGACCCATCACAATATTCTTGTCTTCACGTCGCAAGGTAAAGTGTATCGACTGAAAGCCCATGAGATTCCAGAAGCTAGTCGTACTGCCAAGGGGACTGCAGTTATTAATCTCTTGAATTTGAGTCAGCATGAGATGATCACAGCGGTTATGGCGATCAAGGATTTTGATCCCGACTTTTTCTTGATAACAGCGACTAAAAAGGGCATTATGAAAAAGACAGCTTTGCAAGAATATGATTCATCTCGACGGGACGGTTTAATTGCCTTAACGCTGGACGAAGGGGATGAACTGATCGGGGTTAAGTTAACTCAAGGATTAGATGATATTTTATTGGCTACTAAAAATGGGATTGCCATTCGTTTTCCTGAATCGGATGTGCGTTATATGGGACGTACAGCGCGCGGTGTGAAAGGAATAAAGCTCGAAGAAAATGACTCAGTCGTTGGTATGGATGTGATTGGCGATGAGGGCGAGCTCTTAACCATGAGTGAAAACGGCTTTGCTAAACGCACGAATCTTAAGGAATTCCGAATTCAAGGGCGTGGTGGCAAAGGGATTATCGTTATGAAATTAAATGCAAAGACCGGTAAATTGGTCGGAATCAAGGTTGTTCAAGAGGAAGACGAACTCATGGTGATCACGAATAATGGAATCATGCTCCGGCTTCAAGTTTCCAGCATATCCACTCAGGGTCGTTCTGCACAAGGGGTAATGGCCATGCGTACAGGTGCTAGTAGTGTGGTAGCAATTGCTAAAGTTGTTATGAAAGATGAAGTGGAAATTGAAGAGAATGATGTTGGAGAGGATACTGGAGAGGATACAGAAGACGAAGACTAAATTGACAAATTTCTCGCTAGATGTTACCATGGCTGGAATATTATTTACACTTATGTTACCTTAACCACAAAAATTTTGAGGAGGAACTATAATGACTGATATTGGTTCATTAAAAGTAAAGACAGGCCTTGCAGAAATGCTCAAAGGTGGCGTCATTATGGATGTCACCACCCCTGAACAGGCAAAAATCGCAGAAGAGGCTGGAGCATGTGCTGTCATGGCACTGGAGCGTGTTCCATCGGATATACGGGCTGAGGGTGGGGTTGCCCGAATGGCAGACCCTTCAATCATAGAAGGCATTATGGCTGTAGTATCGATTCCAGTCATGGCAAAAGCACGGATCGGACATTTTGTAGAAGCACGGATTTTAGAAGCGTTAGGTGCTGATTACATAGATGAATCTGAAGTATTAACACCTGCAGATGATACCTATCATATAAATAAACATGACTTTAAAGTGCCCTTTGTATGTGGTTGTCGCAACCTTGGAGAAGCGTTGCGTCGCATCGGTGAAGGGGCTGCGATGATTCGTACAAAAGGAGAACCCGGAACAGGAAATGTCGTTGAAGCCGTACGGCATATGCGTACGGTGATGAGCGAGATCAGAGCTTTAACCTTAATGCCTAAAGAAGAACTTATGACAGCTGCAAAAAATATGGGTGCCCCTTATGATCTAGTTCTATATGTTGCTGAGCATGGGAAATTACCCGTTGTGAATTTTGCTGCTGGGGGTATTGCTACACCAGCGGATGCTGCCTTGATGATGCAGCTCGGGGTAGACGGAATTTTCGTCGGCTCAGGTATTTTCAAATCGGGAGATCCAATAGCTCGTGCTAAAGCTATTGTCTTGGCAACAACTCACTATAATGACCCTAAAATACTAGCTCAGATATCGAAGGATTTGGGACAACCCATGTCCGGTATTGAAATTTCAACTCTGACCGAATCCCAGCGTATGCAAGAACGGGGTTGGTAAAATGAAAAAGCGTGTTGGCGTTTTGGCACTGCAAGGTGCTTTCCGCGAGCACCGTCAGGTCTTAGAAAACTTGGGTTGTGACGTTGTAGAAGTGCGTAAATCAAGTGATCTTAAAGGAATCCATGGATTGATCATTCCTGGTGGAGAAAGTACGACGATCGGTAAACTACTAATGATCGATGAGATGGGTGAAAGAATCAAAGACTTGGGCATGAAGGATCTACCTATTTTTGGGACCTGTGCGGGAATGATTTTACTCAGTAAAACGATCATTGACAGTGATCAGTATCGATTGAATCTTATGGATACCGTTGTAGAGCGCAATGCTTTTGGTAGACAAGTGGCAAGCTTTGAAACAGATCTTTTAGTGCCTGCCGTGGGGCCGCACTTATTACGTGCAGTCTTTATCAGGGCGCCTTACCTTCGTGAGGTCGCACCGAATGTCGGAATATTGTCGGAGTTCGAGGGCAAGATAGTCTTTGCACGGC
>NZ_JYNH01000030.1 GCF_000960765.1 Desulfosporosinus sp. I2
TACCGGCGGGCGTCCAACCGTCAGGGGGATATCCTGTGGTGCACTGGCGAAGTCAGTAATATTATCGCCGTTGATTTCTTCGTTGAACAACCGCAGGGTATAGGCCCCTTCCGGCATGTCCGCGGGAAGCGTTATGCTCGCGGTACCCTCTGGCGCTGCCGAGCCACCGCTCAAATCCTTCAGCTTGCTGTAGTATTTTACACTGCCGTCCGCTCCCGTGATCACGCAGGAGACATATTTGCCTGTTCCCGTTACCGCACCGGTATAGGCCACGGAAAGCGTCTGGCCCGATTTGAGGGTGCGGGCGCTTTTATCGATCACGGTGAGGTTGAGACTGGCGGTGTTGGCATCGTTTACCGTCAGCTTGATCACGCCTGTAGGTGCTGCCGCAGACGAAAGGATGCCTGTGGCGTCTGATTTGCCGCCCACTGCGTCGGAGGTGAAGAGAACGTCCGCCGCATTGAGCCGAAAAGCGGGGCGATAGGCCGCGACGGTTCCCACAGCGAAGCCCTCAGGCCAAACGCTGCCCGCATGGTCAACATATGCCTCGCAGGTATCTATGCTGCCCGGTGTCCGCAGCCACCAGTAGGTGCTGTTCGATTTGCGGACCTCGCTGTTCACCTGATTGGCTTCAGCCACGCTCAGCGGCCAGAAAGCCACGTTGCTGAGGGTAACCCCGCCGATGCCGTCGTCATTATAGCCGGTCTGACCATAGTTGGTGGTCCAGCCTAAAGTGCGTGGCAGAACAAACCCATTTTCCCTTGCGTCGGTGATCGCAGCAAAGGCGTTGTCCATCGCCGCTTGCAGGCCGGAGCCGTTATATTTGTTATCTACAGTACTGCCGTTAAACTGTCCGTCAGCGCCAACGCTCTGTCCGTTTTTTAACAGCAGCGTTATGGTATTAGCGGCACTGTACACACCGGTTCCGTTATACCCTATCACGTCCCATTGTTTGCCGGCAAACCCCACGGCAGTGAAAGGGGGCGCAGCGGCGCTCAGCCCGGCCTTGACCGTGCCTGGTCCCGACTGGATATTGACCGCACCCTGCGCCTGTACCGGCATAATCGCGAAGACCATCGCCACGATGAGTGCAAGGGATAAGAATTTATGTATCAGCTTTGCTTTCATTTCGACTCCTCCTTAAATACCATGAACGGGAAAATAAGATGGATATTATTATTCTGTTGCCATGGATTCCCTCATCAATAATCAGCAGCCTATTTATGTTAAAAGATATTAGCATAAATAGGCTCGTCGCACATCGTACCTGAGTACTGCGGAAAGATAGTACAAAAAAGACACATGAAGCTTAAGCTCCCATGTGTCTTTTGATATAGCAGAAATAGCAGAGACTTCAAATTTCCGAATGTTTACAACAGCCCTAATTCCCGAACCAACTTGATACACTGAACGCGGTTTTTTACGCCCAGCTTGGTATAGATGTTGCCGGTATGGGTCTTGACCGTCCGGAGACCGATTCCCAGCTTTTCGCAAATCATTTTATTAGTATCGGCATTTACCATCAGTTCAAGTACTTTTTTCTCCTGCGCCGTGAATTGCTCAGATAATTTTTCAGCCACTTCCGCTGCAACCTCAGCATGGGCCGCCGCGGTTTGCAGCAGGCTATCGCGGATCTGCTCCAGCAGGCTTGCGGCAAAGGCCTTCCGCTCTTTGAAGAAATGATCCCCGGACAGCTTTCCCCTAGACTTTAGGTAAGCCCGTAGTATTTGGGCCATAGGGGCCAACTCATCCAGGTAGCTTCTGACATACCCTTCATTCAGCCCAAGGCTAAGGGATTCGTCCAGATATCTTAAAGCAAGCCGCGTGTGATTATCCCTGAAAGAAAGCAAGGCCAGAATATTCAGCACCTCCACCTGGCTGTGCAGCCTTTTGCTTTCCCCGGTGAATGCCAGGAGCCTTTGCAGAAGAAGCCGCGCATCCTGGGTTCGGTTGATCAAGATCAGGACCCTGGCATAGACAATCAATTCAAATTCCCTGACTCTGTCAATCTCTGTGAATATGCTTAGCTTGCGGGCAGAATACCATTCCCGCACCTTATCTGTGTTGCCAATGTCGATATAAAGTCTGCACCGAAAAGCATCGAGCAGATACAGCCAATGCGTCTTACCGATACTTTGGAGCTGCTTTCTGCCTTCCTCCACGACTGCAAAAGCACCCGATATGTCACCGCCGGCCCGTTTCAGCCGGGCAATATCCACTATTACAGGAACAAGAGCGCCCGGACAGATTGCTTCTCTGGCTTCCTCCAGTGCTTTCAAAAGATAAGGCTGGGCTTCCTCGATCCGGTTGCTTTCATACAAGTATTCGCCAACGGCCAGGGGTGCGTAGCCGGGATTTTTTGATATCATTCTCCGGTAGCTGTCGGCCATCCTGACGAATTGATCAGGAGCTTCCTTAAATAGGCCTGACAGCCTGTTAATGGGGCAGCGGTAAAAGTAAATGTCCGCCGTATTGAAGTCATTGTATTCCGGCATCTTAAAATATCTGCCTCCATCCGTCTCAGCCGCAGAAAAAATCAGCGGTAAGAATCCTAGGTTGTTTTCCCGGATGAGGAGGTTGGCCTCAATCATAATGCACACTGTATCGCTGTACCCTATCCATTCGGTTCCGGTTGCATATTGGTAGCCGTCTTTCAAGGCTTTCATTCTGTCGATCCACTGCCGTGACAGATCAAGTCTGCCCAGCTCCGCATAATACAAGGCATAAATGCAGGCGCTCTTGAAGCTGTTTTCCCGATACTCGGCCGGCAGGCGTTCAATCCAGGTTAACAGCCTATCGAAGTCATTTTTATGAATTAAAGGGTCCGTCTGGTGTTCAATCAGTTCAAAAGCTTCCTGGTAAGCGCCGCCGCTTAAAAAATAGTCGATGGCCTCCGGCATCAAGCTCTGCTCCTGAAACCATGCTCCTGCTCTTTTATACAGTTGGGAAATCTCTTCCGGGAATGTTTCCTGAAGCAGTTTGCGGAGAAAACTTTGAAACAGATGGTGATACCTGTATGCTTGCCTTTGCCCATCCAAATCCGTAATAAAATTATTTCCTTCAGCCATTTCCTCCAGCCAATTGAACCCATGGTCATCACCTGTAACAGCATTGCACAAATCCGGCCACAGGGTGTCCAGAATGGAGATTTTCATGGCAAAACTCAGCTTTTCCGGTCTCCAGTTACTAATTACCTCATCCCTGAGGTATTGGCCGATATCCCGGCTGGAGCGTGAAAGCGCCTGAATAGCGTCGCGCCCGCCGCCCTCCTCTATGGATAGGGTGACGGCGACCAACGCCGCAGCCCAGCCTTCGGTAAAACTCTCCACCTTCTTCAGTTCGGAATTTTCCAGCGTAATCCCTCTCGCCTGATAAAACCTGAATATTTCTTCCTCGCCAAAGCGCAGGTCTTCTGTGTTAAGCCGCTGTATCTGCCACTTAACCCTGTGCCTGGCCAACCCAATCTCCGGTGTTGTCCGGCTGATAAGAACGAGGTGCACAGGGGAAGGAAGATAGTCAATCAGATAAGACAGTCCCGCCAATATAGCGGGATCACGGATGAGATGAAGATCGTCCAGCACAAGGAAGAAGTCGGAGGAAATCTCCGACAGACGGTCGATGAGGATGTTGATGTGGATGTTGGCCTTCATCATCTCCGGAGATGAAAAAGTATATTCTGCGTCCTTGCTGATGCCGTCCGTAATATCCTCAAGGGCGGCACAGACATATTGCCAGAAACTCACGGGATGATTGTCTCCATCATCTAACGACAGCCAGGCATAGGGCAGACCGCATTTGCCCAACCAATCAAGAACCGCGGTGGTCTTTCCGGAGCCTGCGGGGGCCGTGACCAGTATCAGCTTGCATTCCTTCGCCTGTTGGAACTTGGTTAGAAGCTTTTCCCTGCTGATAATATTCTTATAGACCGCGGGTGCACATAGCTTGGCTTTAAGCAATTTAAAGCTTCCTTTCCTTTGACATGCAAATTATTCCGGCCTGCTGCTATTCATAGATTAACCTAAAAAGGATACCCCATTGGTACCGCTGGTAAAATGGTAACACTTAAATTCTTCATTTCTATGCTAATCCCTGCCAATGTCTATTCACTTTTACAATATTCCAGAATCCTTACCAGCTGGAATGACTATGTATTTACTGAGTTCCTTCATAGATTTGCAGGATCTTTCATCTGCGCTGGCTATTAGAATGTCCAAGGAGGTGTTTTCCCGGTATTGACAAAATCCAAGGGTCATCGTAACGCTTTTGCCGATGTCTGCGTGCCAGTATTCCGCTACTGCCCTCCGTATCTCATTAGCTTTTTCAAAAATCAAATCCCATTGAGCCGTCTCTAGGACTATTAAGAATTCCTCGCCGCCCCACCGGCCAATAAAACCACAGTCGCCAATCGCTGTGCTCAATATTGCGTATATACGGACAAGGATTTTGTCCCCTTTAACATGCCCGAACTGATCATTAATGTCTTTAAAATGATCAATATCCTCTGGCAGACAAGGTATAGGCCTGCGTAAAAGTAAAGACTGAAACACCGAACGGAATTAGGGAAGGTGTATTGCTAAGTGTCATTTGATAAATAAAATCATTGATCAAGGTTATCCCTAAACAAGCAAAACCCAGAAGTACGATATTTGCAAAAGGAAATGCCTTCCATACGCCAACAGCCAAGCGAATCATGGCATAGCCTAATAATATTAATGCAAAGACAGCGTAAATCATCAATAACCTGTCAGCAGAACTATAAGGAATCCAGAGGATGAGAAAACCAAACAATGATCCCAGAGCGATGCTGCTCTTGACAAACCATTTGGCGAACAAACCATCCAAAGCATGGTGTAAGAATCCACACAAAGCTGCAAAACCGATAAACACACATAGATAAGCTATTCGTCCATAAACTAAAAAACCGAGATTCAAATGACTTGGCAAGAAGCGTTCTCCTACCAATAACATCCGGAGTGGACATCTATAATATTTCCGCGTGATTTGTCTATTCCCTTCCATGACATTGGAAAAAAGCAAAAACCTAGCTTCTTATTGCGAATTCTGCTTGCTTTTTTCTTGTTGAAAAAGCGGACGTATCTTCCTTTGTAAGTACGCCCGCTCATCTTGACGGATTTTCCTATTCAGTTGGTTACGATAGTAAACCAGGTATTGTTTCAGAACTACTGGGCCAAAATGAAATAGTTTAATGGAAAAATTGCTTTTCCTCATCTACTAAGCCCAATGCAATTTCTACTAAGGCAGTGAGATGCATCATTTTCATACCAAGTTTGTAATGCTTATTCATGTCAACAAACTGGTCCATACAGTTATGACAAGGAATGCACCCAATTGTCGCACCTGTAGCCACTAATTGATCAACTTTAGGTTTGGCTTTTACCATACGCATTGCTTTAGTTTCGGCTACGGCACCCGCTCCCCCGCCAGCTCCACAGCAAAGGTTATACTCCCTGTTAGGAAACATTTCGCGGAAATCCATGACCGTATTATTCAATACATAGCGCTGAGGCTCAACAATCCCCTCTTTACGAACCGTATTACAGGGATCATGTAGGGTTACTGGGATTGTATTTCTGGTCTTATCTAGTTTTAGTGTGCCGTCTTTAATCCAATCGGCATACAACTCCATTATATGGCGGACAGGGAGCTGTTTCCCTTTCCAGTAATCACGAGCAAACACTCTGGTTGATCGGAAAGCATGGCCACATTCTGTGACAATAATTTCCTTAGCGTTTAGCCTCTCTGCTTCTTCAAACATCGGACGTGAAATTGCATCAAATTCATCGTTTTTACCCGTAAACAAACAAATATTAGTAGCATCCCAACGCTTAGAGCTGATCGTAAAGTTTGCTTTGGCCGCGTGGAAAACATTTAATATACTTTGTAGATCAGCTGGATAATGTTTGATCTCCCGAGCATTAAATCCAAAGAAGAAATCTGCATCAGGAACATCTAACGGAATCTTATAGGTCGGATCCTTCAGATCTGCCTGCATCATTTCTTCAATCCATTCTAATGTCTCATCATAATCGATTTGTTCAACACCCATCTGATTACCTGTCCGTATATGATCATCAGCAATCACTTGCAAATAACCGGGAGCCTTTGCCACTTTACCTCGGAAGGCTCTCGTGAGTGCGTTTATATTCACTCCCATCGGACATTCCACAGTACAGCGATTACACATTGTACAATTCCAGATAAAAGGATCATTTTCTGCTTCTTCTCGCATACCCAGGACTACTTTACGTATGAATTTACGAGGGTCCTGATCCTTATGTAGATCACTATATACACAGCCAGCCGTACACATACCGCAAGTAAGACAATTAGAAAAATCATAACCATTCAATAATTCTGCTATTTCATCACGTAAGGTTGGATCTAAACTTTTAATTCTTATTGGTTCTCCCATCTTACGACACCTCCGACATTAAATTAATATTCCTTCGACAATTCTTTTAATTGTACCGTTGAAAATACTTAGTCATCCCAAGCTGTACTTGATTGAACCTATACTCTTTTCTTAAAGAGTATTCATGAGAAACTATGCGCAAATATGTAATGGCCAAAGCTAGATCTTCCTCACAGGGTCTGATCCAAATAAAGCGGATGATAATCATCCGCTTTCACCTAATTAGCACTTGCTATTTGATGGTAATACAGTGTGCTGGGCAGCCCTCGGCAGCTTCTTTGGCGGCTTCCTCACACTCACTAGGGACTGGGTTTGTGTAAGCGATTGCTAACCCGTCGGCTCCCATCTTAAAAACCTCAGGACAGAATTCGGGGCATGATTCACACCCGATGCACTCATCTTGGTCTACTTCAGCAATCATAATGTATCCTCCTCAAAATTTTTTCTCTTTGAGCAAACCCCTCTTCCAGTTTGAAATTTCCTTTCTCGCAGCATTATAAATACACTGAACTGTTGTACGAGCAATTTCTATTTGGTCCTCCGCAATTTGCGACAAAAGACACAGGAGCGTCCCCCTACCACCTTGCTACTGCTTATATGCTCTGTAATTGCTGGCTAATGATTTTCAGCTTGCTTTCAAGCTGCTCTTTTTCTGCTTGCAGCAATTCTTTTTGTGTTTTTAATTCTGTTAAATCAGTTTGGGGGCCTTTTCCAAAATATCTTCGGTGACCAAACCCTTTACCAGAGCCTTGACCTGACCCTATGTCAGTGCCCTTGCCTACAGGATTTGAGTCCTTGCAAAATCCAAAGCCTCTTCCGGTCATGGATCCGCGCCCCATTTGACCTGTTCCATCTCTTCCTGGCATCTGAATTACCTCCTTACGGTTATTGACATATGCCCCTTACAATTTAAATTATACTATGATTTGAACATATGTCAATAACCGTTTTTACTCCTTATTAAATTTCTGAATCAACGTTGTTGCATACCTGAAACAGAATGAGCTTCTTTGCCATGATGCAAACAGAAGCTTCCCAAAAGTTCAGCGAACTATTGAGAAGCCTCTAAAATTTACCCATACCCATGCCGGTGAAGGGATAACACGAAGGTAGCATTTAGGTAACGCAAGTCATTAAAAACGATAATTTAAGCATTAAATTCACTGAACAAAGGCAAAGGCAAAGGCCACAAATCCGTCTTCAATTCGGTTTGTGACCTCTCAGCCCACCTGCCATTTAATATTATTCCTTTAATCGTCCCACGGCTTTGGCTACAGGCCCTACCCTCTCCATGAGTTCAGCAAAATGTTCAAAATTCAGGGACTGATCTCCATCACTTAAGGCAAGTTCTGGTTGAGGATGAACCTCGATTATTAGACCATCCGCTCCGGCTGCAATTCCTGCCAAAGCCACCGGGTTGACCAGTGACCATCTCCCAGTCCCATGACTCGGGTCTAAAAATACTGGGAGATGCGTCAGTTCTTTTAAGGCAGGAATTGCCGCAATATCCACAGTGTTACGGGTATACGTCTCAAAGGTCCGAATCCCTCGTTCACATAATACAACCTGATCGTTTCCTTCTGCCATGATATACTCCGCAGCGAAAATCCATTCTTCGAGAGTTGCAGCCAAACCGCGTTTTAACAATACCGGATGTTTGGATTTTCCTATCTCGGTTAAAAGCGAATAATTTTGCATATTTCGAGATCCTATTTGTAACATATCCGCTACTTCCGCAATCCGCTCAATGTCGCGAGCATCCATAACTTCTGTAACCACAGGAAGCCCTGTCAATGCCTTGATCTGGCCTAACATCTCCAAGCCACCTTCTCTTTTACCACGAAAAGAATAAGGGGAGGTCCTTGGCTTATAAGCCCCCCCTCGGAGTATTGTTGCACCAAGTCGTTGAACTTCCAGAGCAGTACTCAACAACTGTTCATAACTTTCAATCGCACAAGGACCGGCTACTACAACTAATTCTGAGCCGCCGATGATAACATCCCCCACTCGAACTGTCGTGGTTGCTTGCTGTTTAGTTTGCCGTCGAGCGATTAGATTCACCGCGCACTCCTTCTTCCTCTACAATAATCTATTGGTCCATGAGTTTATTTTAGGAACTACTATCGGCCTCTATAAGATCTTTACGCAATATCACGGCATTACGCAAAAAGATGTGCCGAATATCCCTTTGGCAACGATTAGTATTGACATGTAAAAGCACCCGTATACAATGTGGAAGTGCTCCGGGTACTGGTATTTCTGTCGAACAAAGCAAGGGTACTAACTGCCAACCTATTGCACGGGCGCTCGATGCTGGGAAATCTGCATTTAAATCTGGGGTAACCGTGAAAATTGCACTCACTAAATCCTCTGTGCAAATAGCATTTTCCTGGAGAATGATTTGCAATAGTTCCTGGGTTGCTTCACGGATCTCCTTTTGATCATTCCGTTCTACCGTTGTTGCACCTCTAATTCCTCGCATCATGCCCACCCCCCCTATTCTTTAGGAGCAACGCGATGTCCTAAGCCTACTGCTACTTCATCTAAATGCAGGAGCCCAATTCCAAAGAATACCGCTACACTCAAATGATCGCTCTGACGTGCGATCCCAATCTTGCCGCCAATATTCAAGCCCATAGCTTTATTCATAATTTGACTTAAGGCCTCGCGAGTAGCACCGGCTACAGCCCCTTCATCCCCATGTGTTTCTTGAATAGCTCCTTCACGTTTGGCCGCCACTATGGCACGTTCCACGATCTTGCGAACCGAACTAATATACTCTCCTCCATAATCGACCGCAGCAGTTTTAACCCCAAGTCGATGATATGACTCTTTTAATTGAGCTTCTTCTTCTCGGCTTTCTGTCATAGCCATTCTTAAGGCTGCGAGCGCAATCTTTTTACTTTGTGCCATTTACGCATTCTTCCTTTCCCACGAATTAACCCCACTTTTATACACGCCTGGCAAAGTTAAGTCATCAAAGCACTGTGATAGTAAAAAGGATCCCCTGGATATAACGTATAGAATGGTAGAAAAAGACACTGAACAGTGTCTTAAATTTCCGATTAAACCATCCCACCATTCTTCTTCTACATAAACGCGGAACATTCCATTCTACCGTTCTACCCTCCTTTTCTCATGAATGAGAAACTATCCTACTATATGATTTATGGATAATTATAGTACGCCAACAAGTGCTTTGCAACATTAAGGTCTTACACTCACATTCAGTTGATTACCTTGCACCACAAAAATTTGGTTAAGACGCGGCTCAAGTAATTGGGGATCTTTTTTAAGAACTTGAACCTGTACGCGCTGAGATATTCCTGCCCCATCTAGTTGGATTTGACCCGATTGAACGCTTAATTGTTGTTCCCCTTTTGCTAAAGTCGCTATCACTTTGCCATTTTGGATCACACGAACTGGCATAGCAGGTACCGCTTTTAGTGTTACATTCCAGATATTCACAGCTTCTACTAAGGTGGATTTTTCAAGAGGGGGCAGATCCAGCGGAGGAGCTTCAACCCTTTCCGCCATCGCCATATAAAATTCCACCGGGTCTCTCGTGGCACTTAACTGCATCAAAACAAGGACTACCGATGCCAAGACCATCACGCGAATGATCCGACGTTCTCCCTGCTGAACAATATTCCACATCCACTCTAACAGACTTCCTCTTCGACGCACTTTGCATCACCTCGAAAAAAGTGTATGCAGGAAATGTCTTAATCAGACCACGGTGAAGCAACCTCATGAGTTGCAAACCCTGCCCGATAGCCCATAGCAAATGCAGCCTGAAGGTTATATCCTCCCGTAATACCGTCGACATCTACCACTTCGCCAGCCCAATAAAGCCCTTGAAGACATTTAGAAGCCATTGTCTTAGGGTTAATTTCTTTTACATCCACCCCACCGGCTGTTACAATTGCTGTCTCAATGGTAAGAGTGCCAATAATCGTGATGGGCAACTCTTGTAACAATCTGACCAAGTATTTTCGTTGTTCGCGGCTGATTTGATGCACTACCCCTTCCGGGTTAATGCCACTTAAACGGATCATGACGGGAATTAAGCTTTGGGGTAAAAGGTCATCGAGAGCGTTCTTGAACTGCTTGTTACTATACTTTTGAAAATCCCGTTGAACTCGAGAATCTAATTGTTCCTGGGAAAGGGCCGGTTTGAAATTAATCCTTAACTCAACCTTTTCCCCGGCCCGCAGCGCATCCCCAGCTCGACGGCTCATCGTTAAAATAATGGGGCCGGAGACCCCAAAATGTGTAAATAACATTTCCCCAAACTCGGTTATTTGCTTCTTGCCTGCTATCCACAACGACCCCTCCACGTTTTTCAAGGCTAATCCTTGAAGTTCCTTCACCCAACTTTCCGCCGTTTTAAGTGGAACTAAAGCGGGTCTGGGGTCGATTACTTTGTGCCCAAGTTTGCGGGCGAACCGAAAACCATCTCCACTTGACCCGGTTGCTGGGTAGGATAAACCTCCCGTACAAATGATTACCACAGGGGCCAAAAAGCTTTGCTGACCATTTCCTCTTACACCCCTCACATGACCGTCCTTAACTAAGATCTCCTCTACCGAAAATCCTGTTCGAACCTCTACTCTAGATTCTGTGAGAAAGGTTACCAAAGCCTCTACAATCTTTTCTGCATCATCCGAAACTGGGAACACACGCCCTCCACGCTCAACTTTCGTCTCGACTCCGTATCGAGCAAAAAACTCTCGCAAAGCCACGTTATCAAAACCTCTTAAAATGCCGTGTAGGAAACGTCCATTGCCTGGATAATGGCTGATAAAATCAGCAACATTTTCTTCGTTCGTTATGTTACAACGTCCTTTTCCGGTAATCGCGATCTTCCGTCCTAGACGTTCTTTCTTTTCAACTAAGAGAACCTTTGCGCCCCCTTTTGCAGCTTGTCCAGCGGCCATCATACCTGCAGCCCCGCCGCCAACCACAATAACCTGATACTCGTTCATAGTTTATTCCTTTCTTGTTGGCTTTTGCCCTTAGAACTCTTCTATGCTAAAATTATCAATATCCCTAAGTCAATTGACTAAAGATCTAAATTTGGAGGAATGCTTTATGAGTCTCGACCAACGAACGATTGCTTTAACCCAAATCTCTGCAGCTGTAGCCTGTAATGCCCTTGCAACCCTTCGTGTTGCAGTCACAGAGGCCTTAGCCCTAGGTTTAGCTGCACAGGAGATTGAAGAAGTCATTAATCTGGCTAAAGAAATTCAACAACAACCTATATCTCATGTAAGCCATTTAACCAATCAACTTTTGCGGGAATCCAAGAAACATCCGCACGAGCACAGTGACCAGTGCGGGTGTGGATGCGGGAACTAGTTTGAGAAAAAACTACGATTCTCAGGATCGCTGGTAGCGCATACAAGACACAACTCTGCTTTATCAAAAATTCGTTTGCCACATCGAGTGCAATAGCTTGGCTGACCCTCATGAATCAGTATTTTACCGGTTAATAAACGATGTGACAATGATTTAAGACCAAAGGACAAGGCTTGTGGTGGACAAGTTTCTACACAGCGCTGGCAATGGACACACTTTTGGGGTTCCAAAATAAGTCGCAGTGAGAGGATCTTTTCCTCTTTGTCCTGTTCTTCAGTACTTGGATTAAGATCTCGAGTTTCTCTCTTCTGCAACGCGCCTTGTGGACATATCGCAGCACAAACGCCGCAATTTGTACAACTATCCGCAACAGTTAAAGCCCTATACGGAATTTTCCCATCTGGAGTCTCCCCCAAAACTTCAATCAACCACTGACGCGATTTTGGCATTGAATAAATTTCGTCCCCGGCTAAGCTGGGCAGCCATTCTTCCATCTTCTCCAGGCTCCTTTGCCTCCACCCAGACTTTGTTACCCTTTTATTTGAGACAGGGGCTTTAACCGTAGGTTCTAGTTCGACGGCACTGCCATCATCTGCACGAACTTGGATTTGGACAGTTGGATGCTCCGGCCAGTCCAGATGAACCTCTTTAAAAACCTTGACACTCGAAGCACAAGCATGCCGATCATCACACTCCGAACAAACACCCGTCATGAGCGTGACGGACTTTTTCTTAGCTAATATCATGAGGGTCATCCAACGATCTCGATCAAAAATTCCCAAACATGGGATCTCAAAACCTAGTGGTCTTGCCTTAGGACAATTTAAAATTATTTTTTCATTCTCGATTAGAAAATCATGAAGTTTATCCATCGTTCGATCCGCAAATCCGTCGCTCGGGCAAACGGCCATACATACTCCACATTCTGTACAACGTTTTGCTTCCAACTGACGATATTCCGAAATCGCTTGATGCGGACAATGCTCTATACACAAGCGACAAGCTCGCGCATAAGGTTTTTTTGAATTAAGACAGTTCCCATTGAAATATACCATTTGACATGTCATCATTTTATCCTCACTATCGCAATCCTAACCATGACTATTTATTCGCTTTTAATCCATAATTTCCTCTAATAGCCCATAACAAGCTACTTTTCCAATAAAGGGACGGAAACATGTTTAGTGTTTCCGCCCCTTTTAGTCTATATCCATACTTAAATACCTTGCCAACTGTTTCTCCACGCCGAGCAAATGATCTAACATAAACTTTTGAGCATTTTCTATTTCATGATTTTTAATCGCCTTATAAATCTTACAATGTTCATCATATAATTTCTTAGGAGTCTCACCGTGTTCGTATAGTCTACTGCGACTAGTTTTCAGGGTCTTTTGCATAGTATCCGAGAGTGTGTTCATGAGACGAATCAGAATTTTGTTATGCGTCGCCCTTGCAATTGCATAATGGAATTGATGATCAGCTTCTTCCCCTAAACGATGGTTCTTAAGGTCCTTACGCATGGTTTCAAGTGTATCAAACAAATCTTTGATCTCATCTTCTCCCGCTCTCTCTGCAGCCAATCCCGCAGCCTGAACCTCTAAAATTTTGCGAGCTTCATAAAGTTCCAAATCCGAATCCGTTTCAATAAATAGCATCCATGCGAGAGGGGTAACTACGGATTCGATATTAACCTGCCTAATATAAGTTCCTTCTCCAGAGCGTACTTCAATCAAACCCATCATCTCCAGAGCACTAATAGCTTCTCGGATCGAGGCACGACTTACTTGAAACCGCTCCACCAATTCACGTTCTGAAGGTAACCTATCACCGGGTTTTAACTGTCCTTCAGCAACTAGATGTCCAACTTGGTCAACAATCTGCTCATAGATTTTCCGGGTTTTTATGGGTTTTAAATTCACCCTAGTTTCACTCCTCGTTAAATCTCTATCCAGACTTTATACCACACATCAGTTTACCATAAATTTGGAATAAATAAAACATGGAAACACTTATATTGTTGAGTGTTTCCATGTTTAACCGTCTAGTTTGGAGTGATACCACCCTTTTTGAGCGTATTAGCTTTTTTACCTGCCCGATAAGATTCTGCTAAAATTTGGATTGTGTGAACGACTTCTTCTTCAATCCCAGCATTCTCTACCCCACTTTTCAATTGCAAGCGGCAGGCAGGACAACCCGTTGCTACAGTGTCCGTGTGAGTTAGGGCAATATCAGCTGTTTTATGATCCGAAATCTGTACTGAAAGATCTGGGTGCACGATGCTAAACGATCCGGCCATACCACAACACCGACCCGGTTCTTTCATTTCAATCACTTCAACTCCGGGAATACTATTTAAGATTTCGCGTGGTTCACGGCTTATCCCTTGACCACGGTTTAGGTGGCAAGGGTCATGATAAGTCACTTTACGTTGAACACGACCTAAGCCTTCCTTTTTAAAGGGTACTTTATGAATTAGGAACTCAGAAATGTCATACGACTTTGCAGCCCATTTATCCGCCAAAGCCTTGAATTCTGGGTCATTCTCCAATAGTTCTGTAAAGACATGCTTCCAAGCGGTTCCACCTGAAGAGCAGGCCACGACTAAGGCATCGGCACCCAATTTTTCAAACGCACGCAAATTGCGTTTTGCCAAGGCGCGCGCTGAAACAACGTCCCCATTAACTGAAGCGGGGATCCCGCAACATCCCTGGCCCCTTGGTATAACAACTTCTATATCGTTTTCATTAAGCACCTCGACCACAGCCTTACCGATATCTGTGTAGAAATAGTTGATCATGCAACCCGTGAAAAAGGCCACTCTCATTTTTGGGTTGTTAACCCGTATAACTTCTGGAAACTCTGATCGCAACGTCTTTTTCGCTAACATTGGAAACACTTTTTCTGTTCCAATTCCAACATCAAAACGCATCCGTGCGATCCGATCACTTTTATGAGGCAAGTGCTTTAAGGCTACACCTTGGAATATGCTACCAGTCTTCATGCCCAGATCAAATAAACGCTGCATCTTTAAGGCAGTAAACGCAATTTTCTTGACCGAATGTAGCCCTTTTTTGCGTACAGCTTCTGCCCTAGCAGCTAGAATAATTTTATCAAATCTGACCCCACAAGGACAGTTAGTATTACAGGCCATGCAGGTAGTGCAAAGAGAAAAGCGATCAGCTAATCCTTCAGTCATGTCAAGTTCCCCTGCAAGGAGGTACTCTACTAAGCTGATCTTACCTCTTGCAACTCCCACTTCTTGACGAGTTTCTTTATAAATTGGACATACGGCCATACAGTTTCCGCACTTCATACATTTATGGAGTTCATCGGTAATCGAATCCAGCGAATTATATACGGACACGATTAGTCCCTCCTTACAATCTTCCCAGGGTTCAACAGATAGTTGGGATCCAGGGCTTCTTTTATTTGTCGCAATGCCGCAACACCGGCTTCTCCAAATTCCCAATCTAGATATTTCATTTTGGCAATCCCAATCCCGTGTTCCCCTGAAAGAGTTCCCCCCAAAGAAATTGCTGCTTGGAAGATTTCGTCGACGGCCAGGTGAACTCGTTTCATTTCATCCTCGTCCCGTTGATCCGTAAGAATCGTAGGATGTAAATTCCCATCCCCAGCATGCCCGAAGGTAGCAATTAGGAGACGATGCTTTTCGGCAATCTTACGAATTGCTTTGAGCATATCAGGAATTTTGCTTCTTGGAACCGTCGCATCTTCTAAGACAGTTGTCGGTCTTTTCTGAGCAAGGGCGGGCAGGGCACTACGACGAGCCAGCCACAAAAGATCACGTTCTTGATCGTTCTTGGCAATTTTCACCTCAACTGAACCCTCTGCTTGTAAAATTTGCTCCACCAAAACCGCTTCTCGTTCAACCACTTCTTTGTACCCATCTACTTCAACCAATAGAACAGCTTCAGCATCCATTGGCAATCCCGCATGCACAAAATGTTCTACGGTTTGAATGGTCGCGTTATCCATAATTTCGAGGGTTGCTGGGATGATCTTATTCCGAATAATAGAGGCAATGGCATTTCCAGCCTTATCGAGGTTATCAAAAACAGCTAGAATACTTTTCCGAGTTTCTGGAGCTGGTATTAGCTTCACAATGATTTCTGTGATAATCCCCAGCGTTCCCTCAGCACCCGTAAAAAGGGCGACTAAATCATAGCCTGTGACGTTTTTAACTGTCTTTCCACCCCAACGGATGACTTCTCCATTTGCCAAGACCAATTGTAAACCCATAATATAATGCTTCGTAACTCCGTATTTCAGTCCACGCAATCCACCCGAACATTCGGATACCGAGCCACCCATGGTCGCTGTAGTGACGGTTCCAGGATCCGGTGGATACAACAAACCCAGTTTGGTCACTTGATCATTAAGCGCTTGAATAATCACTCCAGGTTGAACAGTTGCCGTTAGATTGTCCTGATCTACTTCTATAATTTTATTTAGATTGAGCATAGAGAGAACGATTCCTCCCTGAGTAGGAATGGTTCCTCCACTAAGATTGGTTCCTGAACCACGTGGATAGATTGGGATTTGATATCGTCCAGCAATTTTCACAACCTCTGACACCTGTTCAGTAGAAAGGGGCGAAACTACAACATCCGGTTTATGATGTTTCATAGCGGCCGTTGCGTCATAAGCATAGGTCAGTAAATCTTCCTGCTCTGTGAGGACGTTTTCAGCGCCGAGCACTTGAACAAGCTCTTGTAAAACTTCACGAGCTAACATCTATTTACCCCCTTAAAAAATATAAATGAAACAATATTCTTCTTTGTCTGATGGTCAGACCACTCTTTAACTCTATATTAATTCAATTTAATAGAAATTTCAATATAAAATTTTAATTCTTTTTCAAAATAATAGTGGGAAGCGTATTAATAAAATGCTCCCCACTATTATCAAATTCTACTTTTACATTTACTGAAGATTTAGATTTTACATATCAGTTGTTTAGTGTATGAGTGAGGCTATTGTCGGCAAAATGCCAGCAATCTTCGGAATCATACCTTGTAGTACATATGCTTGGAGATAAGTCATGATGCAAACAAGAAGTAAGAGAAAGACTGAATGTTTAAGTGTAAAACGGAAGAGGTCAGATTCTTTTCCAACTAAGCCAGTTGCTGCTGCCGCAACGGCAATCGATTGTGGTGAAATCATTTTTCCAACAACACCACCGGAGCTATTTGAGGCAATGGTTAAAACAGGATTAACTCCAACTTGTTGAGCTGTAACGTTTTGTAGTTGGCCAAATAAAGCGTTTGCTGATGTATCTGAACCCGTTAAGAATACACCAAGCCAGCCAAGAACTGGAGCGAAGAATGGGAAGAAGTGACCAGTTTGAGCGAACACTAGACCGAGAGTATAAGAAAGTCCAGAATAGTTGGCAATATAAGCAAAGCCAAGTACTGACCCGATCGTTATGGTGGGATAAACGAGTGTCTTCAAGGTGGCGCCTGCCACTTTGGCTCCTCTAGCTGGGCTAACCTTAAGTATAAACATGGTAATAATGGCAGTGATTAGAATCGCTGTCCCTGCAGCCGCAAAAAAATCCCACTTGTAACTAGCTGCATAAATTGCCGGCTTATTAACAATTGGCATAGTTTTTATGACTAGGCCATCTAACCCTGGCCAATGTGGAATGTTTACAAACCACTTAAGTTGACTTGTAACAAACGTTTTAAAGCCTACTGTCCCCCAAATTCCTACCAGGATCGTAAGAACTAAAAACGGAGACCATGCTTTAAGTATTTGACCGCCAGAATATTTTTTGTATTGCTCTACCTTTTGGCCCTTCTCATTTGGGAAGCGCCAAATATTTTTTGGTTTCCAGAATTTAAGCAAAATAGCTGTAGAAAGGAGGGAAAATAGCGAAGAAATAATATCGGGGAGCATAGGTCCAAGGTAATTTGAAGACCACCACTGGGCAACAGCGAAGGTGGTACCAGAGACAGCAATAGCAGGAAGGACCTCTTTTGCCCCTTTCCAACCGGCCATTAAAATAATTAAATATAAAGGAATGAATACGGAAAGGAAGGGAAGTTGACGACCAACGGCAGCAGAGATGATATTAGCGCTGACTCCGGTTACTGCACCCGCTGCAATAATTGGAGCACCAATTCCTCCAAAAGCAACTGGAGCTGTATTTGCAATCAAGCAAAGACCGGCAGCATAGAGTGGTTCAAAACCTAGTCCAATCAGGATCGCACCAGTGATTGCAACTGGAGTACCGAATCCAGCGGCCCCCTCTAAAAACGCACCAAACGAAAAGGCGATAAGCAATGCTTGAAGACGTCTGTCATTGGATAAAGAGGCAATTGAACTTTTAATAATATCAAATTGTCCAGCTTCAACAGTAAGGTTATATAAGAAAACGGCGGTTACAATAATCCAAGCAATAGGGAATAATCCATTTAGGATTCCGAGTACACTTGCCGAAAGCGCAAGCCCAACTGGCATCTTGTAAACAAGCACAACATCAATAATTGTCAATAAGAGCGTTGTGCTCCCAGCGATATGACCTTTCATGCGTTTAATGGCTAGCGCCCAAAATAGATAAAAAATTGGCAGGGATACGACTAAGGCAGTAAGTCCTAGGTTATTTCCTAGTGCGGCATAATTTTGTGTCCATGGCATAGTTAATTCCACCTTCATTTACGTATTATTTGAACATCTCTGTATCATTTTGGCCTTTACTCGATTTATTATACTCTTCTATATTTTTCCTCCTTTATATCACATTAATATGAAGAAACGGCCTAGCTACATGGCTGTCAGACCACTTACTAAGTTTAAAACTTTATAACAGAAAATGCAATAGTCCATTTAAATATAATATTTCTATTATTTTACTTATATAGGACTTATCCGTTAAATCAAAATAGAGTGACTCCTTGATTTTGTCTTTAAATTGAATAATTTATAAAGTCTAAATTGTCAGTAAAACGCAATAATTTCGCAATTAACTAAAGAATGAAAGTATAAAAAGCAGTGAAACAGAACATGGACACCTACTTTTAGAAGTGGGTGTCCTAGCATGGATTAATAAGAAAAAAGGGCTGACCTAATTTTACTTAGGTCAGCCCATAAAACAATTATGAACAATTTACATATTAGGTATCATCCATGTAAAGACATACGCTTGTAGCCAGACCAAGATGCCCATAAGAATCGCCAACACAACGCTATGCAAAAATACTTTCCGGAAAATAACTCCGATAGCGTTGACGCCTTCTTCAGGGTCAGAATAGCAGGCAGCCGTAGCAACCGTAATACTCTGAGCATCAATCATTTTACCCATAACTCCACCGGTGCTGTTTGCTGTTACAATCAAGAGCGGGTTTAGCCCTAATTGTTGAGCCGTGATCTGTTGTAAGCTTCCAAATAGCGAGTTCGAAGCTGTATCGCTACCTGTTAGGAAAACCCCCAACCAACCAATCATAACTGCAAAGAATGGATAGAGCGAACCGGTTTTAGCAAAAGCCAAACCTAGGACAGCATCCGTTCCAGCATAACGTGTCATGTAACTAAGACCCAAAACTAAGGAAATAACTGAGAGAGGTATTTTCAGACGAACAATCGTTGTGACAAAAATCTCTTTCCACTGAGCTGCAGTAACTTTAAGAAATAAAATTCCTGTGATGAACGCTGCAATCAGAATCCCTGTTCCCGCCATGGTAATTAGATTGAAGCTATACACAGCTGCTTCTCCCGCTTTAGCTACAGCAGTCGGAGAAACCGGTGCTGTTCTGAAAACTACACCATGTAAAAAGGGAACCTTGAAACTAGGATTAAACAGACCGTTTAAGAAAGTCTTGATACTTGGAACGCCCCATAAGGCAACGAAGATTGCCAGGAAAACCCAAGGCATCCAAGCCTGCAATAATACCGGCCAAGAATGTTTCGGTACAACTTTTGCTTTACCAGGATCCCTGCCATCCATTTTTGCATAAGCCATTTCATTAGTAATAATATTCTTGGGTGTCCATACTCTCAAGAACAACGAAGTGATAATAATACTCACCATTCCAGCTCCGATATCGACAAGCATCGTCATGCCTGCTTCAGCCATCAGGAACTGAGTAGCTGCAAAGGATGCACCGGTTACGAGGATAGCAGGCCATACTTCCCAAACATCTTTCCATTTTCCTTTTTCCATTAAGACCAAGGTCGCTACCAACCAAAAAGGAATCAATATAGAAAAGAACGGTAATTGTCTGCCCGCCATTTGAGTGATCAAGCCGTCTGGAATTTTCGTAATTGCAGCAAGGGTCAGAACCGGAGTCCCGATTGCTCCCCATGCTACAGGCGCTGTATTAGCGATTAAGCAGATTACAGCTGCCGTCAGAGGACGGAAACCTAAGCCAACCATGATAGCCCCGGCCACCGCCACAGGTGTACCGAAACCTGATGCGCCTTCAATAAAGGCCCCGAAACTAAAAGCGACAAGTAGTGCTTGTAAGCGGCGATCCGCAGTAATTCCAGCAATGGAATCTTTAACGATTTCGAACTTACCAGTAACAACAGTCATTGTATATAGAAAAATAGCCCCAAAGACAATCCAGCCAATTGGGAATAACCCACTAAGAACTCCTAGCCCAAAAGCCGCTGCAGCGGTAGTTGCTGGCATCTTCATTACGAAAACGCATACTAAGAAGGCGACGAAGGCCGCGATTGCTGCAGCATATGGAGCATAAATACCTAATAATTTTTCGCCATTTTTTGCTTTATGAGGATGAAGGGCTAAGAAATAGAGCAAAGTCACAATAGGAACAGCCGCCATAATTACAGATAACCAAAAGTTACCCGTGGGGTTATAGTTTTGCAAATACTTCAATACTTGAACCTCCTTCAAATTTAAAATAAGTACGATATTCTATTAGAAAAAATTCATCAATCACCCCCAAAATTTTAAAATTTTCACATAATACTATTTTAATTGTCCTTGTTTACATTAATACTTAAAATAAACTATACGCTTTATTCGTAGATTTTGACTTTAAAGCTTAGCTGTTATTAAAGTGTATCACTTTCTAAATATTCTAAATTTCTCAAACTATATGTAATAATCAGCTAGCTTAACTCCATATTATAATAGAAAACTTAATTGATCGAATCTTTATACTTGTCAGACCACCTATAGATATACTAATCTAATTTGTACAAACTTTCAATATGTAAATACATTTGTGAAAAGAATAATTAAACTGAAGATTAAAATGATACTAAAAGTGCATCAAATATACCAAATTAGGTATCTTCAATGCACTTAAATTCGTTCTTATAAATTACAGAAATTGAAAATCATTAACGCAAATATCTTTGTTCTAGAATTTTCATCTCTTGCTGAAACGATTGACTTAAACGATAGAGTAATCGCTCCATATCCAAACGATGTAGTGAAACCGTATCAGGGCTAAGGAATTCAATCTTTCGAAACTCAGGCTTAATCAGGAGGGGAAGCAAATCGTCGAGGTTCTCGATTCGAAGGGTTAAAATAATGGGGGCATAGGCAACTTCATGGGTTCGTCTCCCCTCCCCCTCTGTCACAGCATAAACATCAAGACTCAGATCGACATCTTCAATAATGATTCCTTGTAGTGGAACATTACGAAGTAACGCAACCTGCTGTTCACGGATTGTTTCTGCCATGAGCTCTTTACTCTTACCTCCAAAGAAAAATCGCCCACTTTTCGATTCTCCGCGATAATCTACACGAATCCGTACGCGAATGTGTTCAGTTAGAAGCTCATTTCCTATCCGAATCTTCATTATCGGTCTCCCCGTTTCCCAATTTTAATCCATCTAATTATTAAAAGAGTCATTTTTACTATTATTTTGTAAAATTATTCTCCAAAGGTTTGATTTCTCCTGCAAGCCTTGCTTTAGCGATAGAATTTTGGACATACTAAGATAAATTCGGTAATGATTATTTGGGAGGTTATCAAATGATAAAAACAGCTATTGCTATTTTCAAAGGTCCTCAACAGACTAAAGAAGCGGTTGAAGAAATTCAAGAGGAATCTTTAGCTAATAGTAAAATATCCGTGATAGTTCGAAGCGAAAACCTACATCAGGGCGAGTTCCGCGAAGAAATTGCTCATGAATTGGCCTTCTACCCTAGTGAAATCAACTTAGATATATTTAATGCCTGGTTAGTTCAAACTCCGCCCTTTGTTGTTCCTAACCTAGGCGAAGTAGTCGTTGCGGGACCGATGGCTAGTCAACTTATGCACCAACCTCTGAGTCGCGGGCTTGTCGAAGTTTTGCTAAGCTATGGTCTTTCTGAAATTCGAGCCAGACATTATGAACATGAAGTTAGAACAGGACATTGGTTAGTATTGATTCAAACTACCCATGAAAAAATCAATTCCGTTGCAAATACTTTACGTGGCTATGGCGGGCGAGACATAGAGATTTGGAATAAAGAAATTGAGCACCCGCTCCACCCCCATGGTTAAACTATCCAAATTTTAAACTCTGCTCATAGTTTTACACTGGAACGCAATTTTTTGACTTCATCTCCCGTAAGTGAACGGTAAACACCTGGGCGAAGCGCCAGCTCTTGGACTAACGGCCCGAAACGAATCCGTTCAAGTTTGACGACTAAGTACCCGACGGCCTCAAACATCCTTCTTATTTGGCGATTTCGACCCTCATGAATTGTCACTTCCAAAACTTCTAAGGAATCGTTCTTAGACTCTCTATTTGTCCGCTTTAAAAGACCGCTCACGCTTTGAACTTTAGCAGGGGCGGTCTTTCCATCTTCAAGAAGAACTCCTTGACGTAACGTTTCGAGGGCATGAATACCCACGGGACCCTGTACCCAAACTCGGTATGTCTTTTCTATTCCATATGAGGGATGCATCAAACGATGGGCTAATTCCCCATCATTCGTAAGTACTATTAGCCCAGATGTATCATAATCTAACCTACCCACGGGGTAAACTCGCACTGGGATATCTTTCAATAAGTCTACCACTGTAGGTCGCCCTCTGGGATCACTGGCACTCGTTATAACACTAACTGGCTTATTAAGTAAATAATAGTACAAAGTTTCGCCTCGTTTAACCAGACGTCCATCGACTTCGATGTGATCCTGACCCCCGACTTTTATGCCTAAAACTGTAACCGTTTCTCCATTAACCTTGACCCGCCCATCTAGGATTAGCTTTTCGGCATGTCGCCGTGAAGCGACTCCAGCTTGGGCGAGTACTTTTTGCAAACGTTCTCCATCCTCTTGGTCTTGTCCCATAGTCTCACCTTCCATTAACATGATTGATGATCGCTTTCCTATTTTTTCAAGTAGAAGATACCCGGACCAATTTCCGAATAACTCTCCTGGATCTTCCGCCAAAAAGTTTCATTTTGTTGAGTATGAGGCAGTCGAATAAGATAATCAGCAGAAAACTGTTGCAGTCTTCTAATAGAAATTTTATAATCCTGAACGGTTGTTAAGCGAAACCCTACGCGGTTCGCGTAATAAAACGTCATTGGGGGTGAGTCGCTTAACACTAATATACTAGATTCGGGTGTATTGTCCTTGATCCATCTTGCCTGTATGATATAGTCTACATCCCAATCATATTTTGACGACAAATAGGTATAAGAATCCCAGTTAAACACGACAATAAGCACCAAGATAAGCACTCTACCTCGAAGATCTTTGATTCCATCGAGTGCATAAGCACTCAGCAAGGAGATCAAAGGCAGAATTGGCACTAAGTAATAATCAAAGGGGATTCGAATACAAACTATCCCTACATAAAGAGCACTTACTCCAACCCATGCTAAAACCGCCATTCGCACTGGAGAGACAAGAAACTCTAGCTGGCGCCTAGCCTTAGTGAAAGCAGTCGTATGAAAAAATAATAATCGGCACATACCTCCTCCTGCAAGAATAAGTATACTATCAGTAAGTCCTTGACGTATGTTATCACTTAAGAATTTCCAGTCTAAATTACTTGATTCCGCCATATTCCCCGCCAAAATTCCAGATACGAATTGACTTGAAGGAGTTGAATAATAATGTACCCATAAATAGTATACCATAGGAAGAATGAGCACAATTACAACATAACGAATAAGCGGTTTTACTAACTTTGGTTTAAGCGGCCAAAAGCCCAACAGAAGAGCAACTGGAAACAACATAAGTTGGGGAAGCTTGGCAAGGATCGCACCTGCCATTAATAGACCTGCTTTCCAACTTCCACTCTCCTCTTGAGTACTTCTCCACTTATAAATTGAAACTAAGGCCCATATACTCCAGGTTTGGGCCATCGGTTCAGGCATAACAACACGTCCATAATAAATAGATATAGGCATTAAGGCATATATCGCTGCAGCAAAAAGCCCTACTCGAACTGTAAACAGATCTCTCCCTAAGGTGTAAATTCCGGCAATTGTAAGCATAGACAGGACAACTGACCAAAGCCGTCCCCATATATCTGCCCAACCAAAAAAGGTCCAGGTCCAAGCCAAAAGGTAGGGCAAAAACGGAAACTCTAATTCTACTCTTTGTGGAATTACTCCATCATAATTGAGTAGCGGGAAAAAAACATTGGGTAGATCGGTTAAACGTCCCAGCATATGAGTCGCCATACTGGCAGTATCGGCTTGCCGCCAAGCTTGATCGTCTAATAGTGGGTTTGTAATTCCCCGAAGCCGGAGTCCTAAAGCCAGTAGAAGTATTAATAACAACGACCATCGTCTTATTCCTCTGCCCATTCAACTGTGCTCCATTTATGGCGCTTCACTTGATATATCAGTTGCACATATCCCCAAATTGTTTGCCATATTTTCATCTTACTAGCACCTTTTTTTAGTTCATAATGAAGTTTAAGGGGGATTTCGGTCACGCACTCTGCAAAGGGTGCAACTTTTAGAAGTAATTCCACCATTCCAGAAAAATTGCGACTTTTTATAATTTCTGGACCATATTGTCGAGTTCCTTCGGCCAATAAGGCCAGACGATAAGCTCTGTAACCACAAGAATAATCTCTAACCCCTTTAATTGGGGCAAAATAATGCATCACTCTACCTGCACCCCAAGATAATCCCCTACGCCCTAAGGAAAGTCCATTCTGTTCCCCACCTGAAACATAACGAGAGGCAATCACAAGGTCAGCCCCTGAACATATTGCTTCATAAAGCTTTGGAATACAATCCACCGGCTGGGTATTATCAGCATCCATCGTTATAACCATGTCGGGAGCTTGCTGATGCTTGATAACCTGGTCTTCCCATAGAGTATCATAGTATTTGTTAAAGTTTAAAACAAACTGGAAACCGCTATTCAAGGCTGCACCTAATCCTTGATTTTGAGTGTGACTAACTTTATGTATATTTGGATGCGTTTGTGCAAACTTCTGGACTACATCTGCTGTATGATCTGTGCTCCCATCATCGACTATCACAGTCTGGTGGGGAATCGGGGCACAAATCTGTTCAATATCTTTGAGTAAAGACGGAAGCGCTTGATCTTCATTATAGGCAGGTAAAAGAATATAAAGCATATAACAATGCCCCCTTTCGGTTCATCGTTAGTATGCACAAAGTTTGGATCAATAAAACGTCTTATGAACAATCCAAACAGAAGCTATTAAACCAATAACATCGGCAAGTAATCCTAATTTAAGAGCGTAACGATACTTTTTGATGCCTACTGAACCAAAATACACCGTTAGCACAAAGAACGTCGTGTCCGTACTCCCCTGAAGAGTAGATGCTAAACGACCAATGAAGGAATCTGGCCCATGTTGATTTATAAGCTGTGTCGCTACCCCTAAAGCGCCTGAACCACTGAGGGGACGCATAATAGCAAGAGGAATGATATCTGCAAAATTAGGGTCCAAACCCAAAGACATAAAAAGGGGCTGTAGCCAGCGCGACACTATCACCAGTGCACCAGAGTCTACAAAAACTCTAATTGACACTAGCATCCCTATCAAAAAAGGAAGAATTTTAACCCCAGTTTTAAACCCATCTTCCGCTCCTGCAACAAAGGATTCATAGACAGGAACCTTGCGCAGATAGGCCAGCACTGGGATGAGTAGCAAAAGTAAAGGTATTGCCCATCGTGAAATTCCGGCAATAACATTCATCGTTTTCTCCTACGAATAAAGTAATCTACAAGAATGGCGACGGTCATGGCACAACCTGTTGCAACAATGGTTGCGCCGATAATCTCGGTTGGATTAGCCGAGTTTGCCTTAAGTCGCACCCCAATAATCGTTGCGGGGATAATTGTTATACAAGACGTATTTAGAGCTAAGAACGTAATCATGGCTGGGCTAGCCACGTCAGGCGTTGGGTTTTCTTTTTGAAGCTCTTGCATAGCCTTCAAGCCAAAAGGGGTTGCCGCATTACCCAACCCAAGAATATTGGCACTTAAATTCATGATGATAGCTCCCAACGCTGGACTATCCGGCTGTAATGAGGGAAATAAGCGCCGAACAGCCGGTCCTAGCATACGAGCAATTCCCCTAATAAAACCGGCTTCCTCAGCCAAACGCAGAAGACCTAACCACAAGCTCATTACCCCAATAAGTTCAATAGCAACCTCTACCCCGAGTTCGGCTGCTTTCATGGCAGAGGCGGTGACATTTTCAATATGTCCGTTGAGCGCAGAGACAATAATCCCAATCGCCAACATTAAAAGCCAGATGAGATTAACCATTTCCCACCCCCTGCCTAAAATGTATGAAAGGGACAAAAAAAAAGAACGAGATTATTCGTTCTTTACTTTCTGTTAATTCATTTTTGCATTTTAAACTATAATCCCCATCAGTCTCGGGCAATGATTATGTCATCCGAGACTTTCTTTTTCTTATGAAACATACCTGTAATTCGATCCAATAAATCAGGAACGGTATCGATCAAACGATCAACTACCACATTGCTATCGACAGGAAGAAGTCGAATATTCCCATTTCCTACGACTAAGAAAGCAACGGGTTGTACCGATACACCAGCTCCAGCACCCCCTCCAAAAGGAAGTTGAGGCGCTTGCCCTCCTGTATGAACATGCTCTTTGCCTTCCTCTAGTGAGGCAAACTCACTCCCGCCTGCTGCAAAACCACAAGACACCCGTGAAATAGGAATAATTACAGACCCATCTGGAGCTTCTACTGCATCTCCAACTATGGTGTTAACATCCACAATCTGTTGGATACTCTCCATGGCTGTCTTCATTAAGGATTCGATAGGATGATTTCCCATGCGTCTACCCCCTTCTACCCCATATAAACGTTCTCAGTACATTTATTCCAATAAAAATAATATGACCGATTCTCAAATGGAATATGCATTGAATATCGCAAAAGAAACCTTCTTTCTTAAACTGAGGAATAACACTTAACTCTGGATTAGAGACCTCGACGGTCACTTGTCGATAAAGGCGGGAAAGAGCAAATCCAATCATGGTCCAAAACGCCCCGGCGGCAATTGCTGTATGTTGAGCATCCTTATAGCCAATTTCAATGCGCCAATTAATCGCTTTACAATGGATTCCTCGATAAAATTCACTTCTCAAGCGGCTTAAATGATGCAATAGCCTGGGTATTTTAGGCCATAGACGTAATATCAGACCACGACGGATATAGCGAAATCGTGCTTTTCCGGTAGCCTGACGTTTTCCTTCTTTTGTCTCAGTAACCTGTTCGTATTGGAGCTGGGGACCTTTTTCCCATTCTAATTGAAGGGTTGGTATTTGATATTGAATATGCCATAAACCATGAAATGCCCGCAAATGGATATCAATATTATCGTTTTCTTCACTACGTCGATATCGAAAATCTATTTCTGTTTTTAAGGTTAAACTAAGCAATGTTAGAATAGCCATAGCAAGCAAGAATGCTAAAACCCGCACCAAAACCCCTCCGTACTCCATACCCTCGTCAAGGGGACTGTCCCTAATTAGGTATCATGTACGATTTGATTAAAATTTATTCAATTAGCAAGCTGAAATAGCTAAAACTAGTCTAGCTACAGTAAAGGAAGGCATGGCATTTCTCAACTCCGTCACTTTACCGAAAGCGCCCATAAGTACAAGGAGGCAACAGAGCCATAAGGCGAATATCTTTTTCTATACATCTCAAACTTTTGTTTGGGAAGTTCTTTGAGACTATATAAATTCATCATTCCTCTACAGATTGCCAAATCCTTGTAACTAACCACATTAGGACGACAGAGTGAAAAAATAAGCAGCATCTCCGCAGTCCAGACACCCACACCATGTAGGGCGGAGAGCTTTCTTATAATTTCATCGTCAGTCAGAGTATGTAGACTGTTAAAATCCATCTCCGAGGTTGCTTTATCAGCGATACCCTTGATATAGCCAGCCTTTCTCTCAGACATGCCGCAGCCTTTTATTTCAAAGAGGGTTGCTTGGGCTATACTTTCTGGTGTAATAGTTCCAAGCCGCTGTAATAGCCTGTTCCAGACCGTTTCAGCGGCTTTATTAGAAATCTGCTGACTGACAATACTTGATATAAGTGCAGTAAACGGATCAGGCGTAATCTCCCGTTTAATAATACCTATCTGTTCAATTGCCACACCCAGTTTTTTATCTCTTCGTTTTAAGTAGTCTAATTCCTTTTGTCCGTATTCGAAAATAGGCATAACTTCTAACCCCCGACCTCTACTCTAACGCACTAGCCACTTCATCAGAACTAAGCTCCTCGATTTCCAAGTTGGGCAGATCAGCTAAGGAACGCAAGCCAAAATGGAGAAGGAACTGTTCAGTCGTTCCATAGAGAATAGGACGTCCTGGGCCGTCCTTGCGACCAACTTCCTTCACTAATCCCTTATCCACTAAGGTAGTCAGAGCGCGATCGGATTGGACTCCTCTGATAAAATCAACTTCTCCTCTTGTTACTGGTTGCTTATACGCGATGATCGAGAGAACTTCTAGCGCTGCATTGGAGAGCACTTGAACAGGTTGTTTATAGAGAATCTCAATGTAACGGGCCAACTCGGGCTTAGTGCCCAATTTGTATCCTCCGTTAATTTCTAAGAGTATTAACCCACAGGAGTTAGGAAGATAACGGTCACGAAGCTCATAGATGAGTTCTTCAATCTTTGCTGGAGCTAATTCAAGAATCTCTCCGAGCTGTTCACAGGTTAGCGGACTCTTGGCAACAAATAAAAGGGCTTCTAAGGCCGCCGTCTCCGGCTCCCGAAACAGCATTCCATCTACTCCTCTTCCGTGAATTCATAAGCTTTGGCCGTTGGAAATAACATAATACTACCCAGAAGGGAAGGTTGTTCAGCGCGGACTTTTCCAGACTTCAACAGTTCTAGTAAGGCAAGAAATGAGACAACCATTTCCATGCGTGATCCTTCTCGTATAAGCTGGTAAAAGTGCATTCCCTTCGGATGCAGTATAACTCGCCGCAAAACATCCGCAAGCACCCTCTCAATCGAGATCTCATCTGGCTTAACATGTCGGATTTCTTCCCCTTTTTCTGCACGTTCAATGACTCTACAAAACGCTTGCCAAAGATCATCAAACACAATCCCCTTGAGTGGATCCTCTGGTGGTACTTCCGAGAGTAAATCTTCAACATCAACTTCACGATAATAGGATCGCCCTGAGGAAGTTTCTATCCTCTCAAATAATTGGGCTGCCTGCTTGAACGTCCGATAGGCTAATAAGCGCTCAACCAATTCTTGACGAAGATCTTCTTCTCCGACCTCACTCTGTTCCATCTTTGGAGGTTTAGGTAAAAGCTCCCTTGACTTAATATAAAGCAACTGAGCAGCAAGAACTAGAAATTCTGTCGTAACTTCCATATCCATAGACCCTAATTGACGTACCGCTTCCACAAACTGATCGGCGATTCGAGCAATAGGTATATCATAAATATCGACTTTTTCTTGTTGTATAAGAGTTAACAATAAATCAAGGGGTCCCTGAAAAGCAGGAAGTTTCACCTGTGGAACAGTTATTTCACGTTCCTTTAACATTATAGTCCCATAACACATCGGACTTCTTTCATGGTTTCCGAGGTTGTGGCTCGGGCCCGCTCGGCCCCTTCTTCCAGAACTTTCTCCACTCTACCGGGTTCCTCCCAATAAGTACGCCTATCTCTAAATGGACTTATTAGTTTTTCCAAATTCTCCGCAAGATGCCGTTTACAAGCAACACAACCCACTTTTCCCGCCCGGCAACTTTCTTCAACTTCGGTTACTTCCGGGGTGTAGATTTGATGAAACTTATGCACAATACAGACTTCAGGATGCCCAGGGTCATCCTTTCGAAGCCGAGCAGGATCCGTCACCATTTGTTGAACACGAGTCTTGATTTCCTCAGTTGAAGCTGTCAGCGAGATAGCATTATGGTAACTTTTACTCATTTTCCGTCCATCAACGCCTGGCAATAAGGGTACTTTCCCTAGCAGATCTTTAGGTTCAGGAAATACCATTCCGTAAAGATGATTGAATCGACGAGCAACTTCCCGACAAAGCTCTACATGCGGAATCTGATCTTCCCCTACCGGCACCACAGTTGCTTTATAGGCCAAAATATCAGCTGCCATTAAGAGGGGATACCCTAAAAATCCATAAGTGCCTAGTTCTTTCCCCTGTTGACTTAATTGTAGGATTTGATCTTTGTAGGTTGGAACACGTTCCAACCAAGATAATGGCGTAAACATAGAAAAAAGCAGATGAAGTTCTGCATGCTCTTTGACAGCCGATTGAACAAACACGGCACTTTTCTGAGGATCAATACCCACACTCAGCCAATCTAAGGCTATGTCTCGCCGGAGACGTGGAAAGTCTAAATGATCTTCATACCCAGTTGTTAAAGCATGTAAATCGACAATGGAAAAATAACAGTCATAATCTTCTTGTAAAGCCACCCAGTTCTGAATAACACTCAAATGTCCTATATGCAATGCCCCTGTAGGTCGCATTCCACTCAATATTCTCCCTTTCATCATAACACCCCTTTAATAATATAAGTCTTATTATAATTATTTACAAATTTAACCATTTTCACCCAACAAAAGGAGCTAGGATTAAAGTAATGATTTTCTGATAGGCGTAAAATAAACCTATCACGGCGGGTGAAAGTACTTTACCTAAAATATCTGTAAAGAGAATTACAATCAAGATTATCATACCATACTGTTCAATCACTTGTAACCGAGGGGCAAAGCTTCGAGGCAATAATCCCCCGAGAACTGCAAAACCATCGAGTGGAGGGATCGGTAGTAGGTTAAAGATTCCTAAACCTAAATTCATAAGCACGATGGATTGAAATATAAGAGAAATAATGCCACTCCAAGCAGATACTTGAACCCAGTTCATCGTTAAAAACCAAAAAAACATCGCCACGAACGCCATGAGCAAATTCATAACAGGACCTGCCAAAGAAACCAACATTAGACCCCTCTGTTTATCCCCTCTAAAATATTGAGGGTTGGTCATGACTGGCTTAGCCCAGCCGAAACGGAATAAAAGAGCCATTATCGTTCCAAATAGATCTAAATGCACCAATGGATTTAACGTCAAACGCCCTTGACTTCGTGGGGTTGGGTCTCCTAAACGATCTGCGACCCAGGCATGAGCATATTCATGAAAGGCAAAGCCTATCATCAAGGCTGGTATATTGGCGATAATAGTTGATATATCAAAACCAAACAAACGCTTTCCTCCTTCTAACGCTGGGCATTGGCCCACTGCCGAGCTAGTTCCTGTTCTTCTTCTGAAGTTCTAATTCGGCCCTCAAGCCAAGCTGTACGCACTCGATCCAGAATCTCTCCGATCTTCGGTCCCTGCTTTACACCCATTTGGATTAAGAGTTTACCATCAACGGACATATTTATTTTTTGACCAGCCTCAAGACATTCGGAAATTTGTTTCTTATAATGTTCATCCCGCGCTAAGGCGCTGACGACACACTTCGGGGTTTTAGCAAGTACTCTGTCCATCTCGCTTAACGTCATTGAAACCTTTAAAGTTTCGCGTAGACCCATAAAAGCCAGCGTTTCATCCCTAAGAGTTCTGTTAAGGCTTACTCGTTCAAGGACTTTTTCAATATTGGCAGTGTCCATATTGGAAATAGCGATCAACCACCGCATGTTTAGAGACCATTGAGCACTGTTCTCCAGGTCATCTAAGCTAAAGTTCCAGATAAGATCTTCTCCGAACCACGCTTTAAACAAACCGCACTTAATCAAGGTTTGGCCCATGGCTAGATAGTTTACTTCTTTAAAGATTAGCATTAATTCCTCTGTAAAGCGTTCGATACTCAGTTTAACCAGGACTCCCGAATCTATTGCAGTATGAAGCGCTTCGTGGGTCTCTTTAGCTAACGAAAAATTATAACGTTCAGCAAAACGTATAGCCCTCAGCATCCGAGTAGGATCGTCGATGAAACTAATATTATGTAAAAAGCGAATTTTACCTTGTTGCAAATCTCGTTTACCACTATAATAATCCACCAGTTCCCCGAAACGTTCTGCATTTAAGCAAATTGCCATAGAATTTATCGTAAAATCGCGTCGGAAAAGATCATCACGTAAACAAGATTCCTCAACTTGTGGTAGCGCTCCGGGAAAGGAATAATGTTCCCACCTAGTACTTGCTACGTCGAGATGACTCCCATCGGGAAAGATGATTTGAGCTGTTCCGAATTTCACGTGCTGAGTAAGCTTGCCTTCTGGAATTTTTCTCATTAAAGCCTGTGCAAATTGGCCACCGCTACCTTCCACCACAAAATCCAAGTCTTGTGTAGGAACGGAAAGCAGCAAATCCCGAACAAACCCTCCGACAAGATAAACAGAACATTGTTCTTCCTGAGCAGTATCTCGAACTGACTCAAGTATATTTCTAACTTCTTCCGGTAAGTGCTCAATCAAATTCAAAATATCCTGACGCATTGCCACACTTCGTTCACGAACAAGCTGTGTCTCGATCGGAACGGAACCACCATGTACGAGGCGTAATACATCAGACCTAGAAACAATGCCTACGAGATTACCTTCCTCAACAACAGGAAGACGCCCAATGTCATGTTGTACCATCAGACGTTGAACTTCCTCCCACGGCGCTTCAACATCCACCGTTAACACCTTTGTTGTCATAAAACCTTTTACGGGTGCGTGTTGCAGACCGTGTTTAATTGCCTTATCAACATCACGTCTAGAAATAATTCCTACCAATCGCTTATCCACAGTGACAGGAACTCCGGTGTGTCCGTAACGCAATAGATTCTGTTCTACCTCACCAAGTTTTGTCTCCGGGGAAACAGTTTTAACTGGATAACTCATAATATCCCGAACCATATGAGGCCGATTAGCTCGACTCTTAATTGCAGAACGCAATTGTCGAAGGATAACAGGGAGTTCTCCGTCCTTAACTGTAGCTGATGCTGCTCTCTCATGCCCTGCTCCACCGAATAATTGCACCAAACCATTGACTGGTAATCCTCTTCCCCTTGATCTACCCACGATATACACCCGGTTCTCCATCTTGACCAGCACAAACCAAGTATCAGCGCCTTCAAGCTCTCCTACTCGATGAACTAACAAAGCCAACCCGCCAACATAATCCTCTGTCTCAGCATATGAAATATACACTGGTAATCCATCAAAGAATTCCGTCTGGCCCTGATCTAACAATTGTTGTAATAATTCTTTTTGTTCCTCTGCCAGTGGTCGCCTTAAATATTTGGCAATAACTCCCAAGTTAGCCCCTTGTCCTAATAAATAAGCCACAGCGTGAACATCACGAACTGTGGTGCTATCAAACAACAAGCTTCCTGTGTCGTCATAAATTCCGATGGCAATCAACGTTGCTTCAAAACTACTTAAAGGTAACCCAAGTCCTGCTAACTTTTCAACAAGAAGAGTTGCACAAGCTCCAACAGGTTCAATGACCATTCCTGGTTTGAGTTTTCCGGCATAGGGATGATGATCATAGATTTCCAGCTCAACCGTATGGTTTTTAGCGACCTTCTCGCCCAGCTGTCCTGCACGATGTAGTTCATGAGTATCTACTAGAATGACTCGAGAAACCTCGTCGACGCTGATATCTTGTGCTTTGCGAAATCGCAATTGATCCCTGGATAGTGCCAAAAAATCCTGAACGTAGACGTTTGGCTTCCCGTCCATAACCAGTTCGCTGTTTGGATAAATTTTTTGAGCTGCCACCATTGAAGCCAAGGCATCAAAATCAAGTTGTCGATGTGCCAGTATGATATCCATGTTACATCCTCAAATTCTTTATATATTGCTCTTGAATTATACCATCATCTGCCTGTTCTCATCAACTTCAAAGAGATGGGGTATCAAAACCTGGAAGCACGGTTAATAAAGAAAACTTGGCTGGCGCCAAGCCTTGCGAAGGCGGCCGCCTTAGTTGCCCTTATGCTTCCAGAAAGTATATAACGAAGTTATACTTTCTGACTAGTACAAAAAAGAAGAGCTCTAAGACTCTCCTTCTAAAGGAATACAGACCTATTGAATACTCAATTTAGGCCTTTCTAGTCGAACTGTACCAGCCGCTGTCGAAATTTCTAAATCTATTTTAGTTTTAGCATCAGAATAATTCGAGCTAATCCACTTCTTATCTTCTAACAACAATCCTGAACCCATAAAATCCGTACTAGTTGCCACTCCATTTAAACGAATTTGTAAACCAACGCTTTCGGGAACCACTAACGTTAATTTTGAAGCACCACTGTCAATCTTACCTTGTGTGGCAATTCCAGTCTCACCGAATTGAAGTTCAAAGTTACTAGCACCTGTACTAATCTTTAGATTATCCACCATGAGCCGACCTAAATCAATCATCCCGTTGATTGCGCCAGCGTTAATATCTAAGTCATAGTGTATTTTAGGGGAAAGATTTAGAGCGATATCACTCAAATTACGCTCTCCTTTGCCACCTGGGGAAGAAAGAGTAGCAGTGAGAGTATCTCCCGACTGCTTAATCTGAACAACTGAGGTTCGAGGGTCTGGATTTAAACTCCGACTTGCCCATTTATAGGTCCCAGTCATAAGTTGTCCTCCATTACTCCCGGAATCCAAATCCTTCACTTGAACTTGGGCTCCACCCAGTTTAAGGTTAACTTGCGCTTTTTTTACATCGGTGGGCAATGGTACATCTATGCCCCCCGTTCCATCTGAAACACTATTAAAAGAGTGATACCTGGGTATAGGTCCAGGTTTATCTCCAACTGCTAAAGAGTACCCGACCATACTTAGAAGGAAGATTAATAAAACAGCACTGAGCGGAATTTGGCGATTAAAAAACAACCCAATTCCTGTTAAGATAAGAATTAATGGCCATAAGTCAATGACATGTGCCCATAAACTCCATGATAATACTCCGTAGTTAAGCATGAAAAAGATAAACCCTAAGACAATCAGGAGCAGTCCTCGACTAACCGAAGTAAAGGCTCTTTTCATTTTCTCCCCCCCGCAAAATAATGGCAAGTCCTATGAAAATGAGAAGTAAAGGCCACATCTTGCTCATATCAAACCATACCGGAAACCAACGCTCAAGTAGAAAAAAAGCCCCAAGGACCACCAAAATACCACCCGCCATTTTTGTGCGGTTCTCATGATTATCGTGTTTACTAAAATCAATGGCAGTCTCTTCTCCATCAGAGACGACTTGTTGGTCCACATCTCCAACCTCACGCTTTGGGTTCACCGAATACCCGAATTGTTCAGTGGGATTAACCGGAATAATGACCCATGCCGCCAGATATGCGACAAAGCCAACGCCTCCTGCGAACAAAGCTACTAACGCGATAAGCCGCACTAAGGTAACATCGACACGGAAATAATCGGCAAGCCCTCCACAAACCCCCCCGATCATCTTGTCTCGTACAGAACGGTATACTCTTTCAGTCATGCTCATTTCCTCCCACAATTTTCGCTTTTGTTTTTGTCTACACTCTTAATACGATTGAGTATGCTATTTTGTTTCAGCTAAATGTTCTTGCGACCTTTTAAATATAAAATTAACATGAAGAGAAACCCCAAACCGTAAACGGCTTGAGGTTTCTTAAAAACGATTATCAATTAATACCTTGTAAAAGCGATCTGATTTTACAACAGAACCTAGATAACTGCATTAATCTCTTCAGTCGCTTGTTCAATCTCTTCAGCAGACATCCCATCTTTACCTAAATTAAACTTGATGGCATCAGCCCAGAATGCACATTTTGCGCTTATTTTCTTAAATGTTTTAGCATTCACTTTACTTGCTTTTGCTCTAGCATCTGCATTCGATTGAACGATCGAACAAATATAGAGTGCTTTTACGCGAGCGTCCTTATCAAGATCATTAAAGGTTTGGTTAAGTTCTGAAATGAGTGTACGATAATAATCCGAAAACTCTTCAAAAGGAATTTCAGTTTCCATGTTCAAGTATTCTTTTAATTTCTCTAATAGCTTTTCCAATGTCCACCCTCCAAAAAATTACCCTCAAAGTACTAAATCTCATATAGTATACAACCGATTATCTAAAATGACAAGTAACACTCGTTTTAGTATAATCGGATGTATACATGAAATCGATCGACTTAGATATTTTTTAGATTGCTGGAAAGGATCCGACTACAAATGATTCAAGCTGCAATCTTTGATTTTAGATGAACTTATTTCTTAAGGCGTACTTTCCAAGACCTCCCCTTTCGCGCCATTATTAAAGAATACCGAAGTCGTCTTCCCCTCTTCTAAAAGTCGTCTAACAACTACCTTCGACTTCTGAGGGTTAACTTTCCAATAGCTAACATCATTTTCAATGAGAAAATTACCTGGTAGAGTTTGAGAAATAAGATCTAATTTCTCAAAACTAAGTAAGAGATTTGCCAGTGACCATAGTTGTCCGACTGAAAGGTCTGTTTCAACGGATTTATTCATTTGCTTAATCAAGGAGGGTATTTTCGGAACTGTTTTCAATTGTAGAAATTCCTTTACCATAGCCTTGATAACAGCCTGTTGACGAGTTGTCCTTGATATATCTCCTAAAGCATCTTGGCGAAATCTAGCATATTGTAAAGCTTGTGTTCCATTTAAACGTTGCGTCCCCTTATGAAGATTGATAATCCCATCTTTTTCATCCCCTGTAACATAATACATATCTTTCTCTACCATTAGATTTATACCCCCTAGGATATCAATGATTGTCTTAAATCCAGAAAAGTTTGTTAGGACATACCCATCGATTTTCTGGCCTGTTAACCCTTCAACCAAGACTTCTGTTGTTTTAAGACCTTTCCCTAAGCGTGCTGCAGCATTGATTTTTTCCCTTCCATAGCCTAGAATCGTAACTTGAGTATCTCTCGGTATAGAAAGAAGGGTAACCTGACCGATGATTGTATTGATACTGGCCATTAAAAGTGTGTCTGTGTTACCGATTGATTTCTCCCCAATTCTTCGATCTAAACCCACTACAAGTACCGTGAAATGGTTTTTATCAAAGGGAGCCAACGAACTCTTTGAAGAACCTTCTGAAGGTTTTTCAAAGAGTTCTTCTGGGGATTGGTCTGGGGATTTTTCTATCTCATCAATTGGCTCGTTATTCTCAAAATTTGTTTGTATCGGAACCTCTACATTCCTAAGTTTCTGATCTACTCCTTCAGTTACACTAGTGATGGATTTGTTTTCCTTCCCTATAACCTGCCCCACAATAAGAACACCCATAACCAAACTGACCCCTATAAAAAAGCCTATAAATAAACTCTTTTTATAGGCTTTAAAGACCCGGGAAATTGCCAGCTTCCAACGTTTTTTTCCGTTCATCCGAGTCCACTCCATTTCTAACGTCTTTTCTTTAGCATCAAACAATCCCCCCTAAAATATTCTGCCAAAATTTAATAATATAAAGAAAAAAGTCTCCATTCTTGGAGGCTTCATACTAGTTCTCAAACTGAATTCCTATGAAAATATTTGACTTAGCTTATAATACGGTTAGCATTATGGGGAAATATACATATAATGTAAAAATTATCTCTTAAACTTTTTTGATTAAGTCGTAAACTTTTATTTGATTAGATCCACAAAAAAAGGGGGGATAATCCTTGAATCATGGATATTCCCGAGCATACACTCCTGTATTGAGAAATCCTAACCTTTTTCATCAAAACACTATACGTTCTTCGCCAAGAAATTATCCTACTAAATATGCCCCGATTCCCTCAGAAGCCATCAATTTTTATCAATACCCTTCGTCCTATGCACCACAATTTCCAAACAACGTTCCAT
>NZ_JYNH01000031.1 GCF_000960765.1 Desulfosporosinus sp. I2
GTTGGAAGACGCTTTGAACATATCGATTCCAAAGGTCTTTGGTTCAACTCCGGCAATGGCAGCGAGTTCAGCAGCGATTGTTTTGTCTAACTCAGTGCAGGTTGGGGACTTGAAGATAACAGTATCGGAAAGAATAGCTGCCAGTAAAATTCCAGCGATAGCTTTTTCAGGAACTAAGCCTTTTTCTTTGTAGGCTTGAGCAACAATGGTGCAAGTAGAACCAACTGGCTCAATGCGAACATAAAGGGGTTCTGCAGTTTGGAATCCGCCTACTTTGTGATGGTCAACGATTTGTACAAGTTGAGCTTGATCTGCACCAGCAACCGCTTGTCCGTACTCGTTGTGGTCAACGAGAATCAATTTTTGTTTAGCCTCTACAGACTCCAATACCTGAGGAATAGCCACTCCATAATAATTGAGTACATACTCAGTCTCTTTATTGAGTTTTCCAGCTGAACAAGGAACAACATTGGCAGTCCCCGTGAGTTCATTTAAACGAGCTAAAGCAATCGCAGAGCAAACGGAATCTGTATCTGGGCTTTTATGACCAACAACATAAATTACATCTGACATATTTAACACCTAAACCTTTCTTTTCAAAAAATTTGAGACGCACAGTGGATAGAAAACTGGCCGGCGCCCGAAGACACAGTCTTCGCACGTATTAGCCTACTTTCAGCCTAACGAAGGCGGCACCTTAGTTGCACTTAAAAAATGTCACAGTTTCGTTAATTTGGCATACTCTGCAATCAATTTCTTGATTCCAGCGTCAAAAACAATGGACAGTTCCGCTTGATTTCCCTCTCCCTTAATGGAGACAATAATCCCTCGACCAAACGTCGCGTGTTCCACTTTTTCTCCTACCTGATGCGCCTCACCCCCTTTAATGACCAGAGTACTCCCAAAATCTTTTTCCCATGACCCAGAACCTAAAGGAACTTTTCGATCCGAAATGGCATCCCGTCTCCGAGTCGGTTTAGACGAAGTAGCAGGACCACGTCTAGGCGGATCAAGCGGGTCAATATCCGTCATTAAATCTGACGGTATCTCCATTAAAAAGCAAGAAGGCTGATTGTATTGCGTCTTGCCATAGAGCATCCGCATTTCAGTATTACAAAGATATAATTTTTCCCTCGCCCGAGTGATGGCGACATAACAAAGTCGGCGTTCTTCCTCTAAAACCATCGGCTCCATCATTGAACGGCTACTCGGGAAAATCCCATCTTCCATACCCACCAAAAAAACAACTGGGAATTCCAAACCCTTCGCACTATGCATCGTCATTAAGGCCACGGCTTCCTCTGCTTGATCTAATTCATCAATATCGGCTACCAAAGAAACTTGTTCTAGAAAGCCGCTCAACCCCGGGACAGCCTCTTCCTCTTCAACCCCATCATTTAACGCATTTTGCGCAGCTTGAGCAGCTTTAGCATCATACTCAGCAGTTACAGAGATAAATTCCATCAAATTTTCTAGGCGTGTTTCTGCCTCTGGTGTGTTTTCCGCTTCAAGAATCGCTTTGTACCCCGTCTTGTTCAAAACTTCTTCCACTAGGTCCGATACACTAGCTTCTCGCGAAAAATCCAGTAAACCTTGCATCAAGTGCGCAAAAGCAATTACTGGTTTTTTCGCTCGGGTCGACAATTCCGGAATATAATCAGCCTCCAAAATAGCGTCCAAGACGGCCATTCCTTGTTCATTGGCATAATCTAAAATCTTTTGCAGGGTGCTGTCCCCAAGTCCGCGTTTCGGAACATTGAGCACACGAGCAAAGCTCACTTGATCAGCCGGATTATACAAAACTCTCAAATAAGCAAGGATGTCTTTAATTTCCATACGTTGATAGAATTTTAGCCCCGAAAACACGCGGTATGGGGTTGCAGCCTTCATCAACCGCTCCTCCAAAGCACGAGACTGAGCATTCGTGCGATAAAGAATGGCAAAATCATTAAACGGACGTCCTTCTAGCTCATGTAAACGTTGAATTCGATTCACGACATAGCTAGCCTCATCTCGCTCGTCTGACCCAACATAACAGACAACAGCCTGCCCTTCTGAGTTTTCCGTCCAGAGTGATTTCTCTTTGCGAGATTCGTTATTTCTGACGACCGCATTAGCAGCATTAAGGATCATTTGCGTCGATCGATAGTTTTGTTCAAGTTTAATGACCTTCGCTTCGGGATAGTCTCGTTCAAAATCGAGGATATTTTGGATATCCGCTCCGCGAAAACCATAGACAGACTGATCATCATCCCCTACGACGCAGAGATTTCGATACTCGCTCGCCAATAATTTTATCAGCATATATTGGGCATGATTCGTATCTTGGTACTCATCCACCATAATATAGCGGAATTTATCCTGATAATATCGATAGACATGGTCGCTTTGCTGAAAGAGCTGAACCGTAAGCATGATAATATCATCAAAATCAAGCGCATTATTGCTCTTGAGTCGTTTCTGATAAGAACGGTAAATATCCACGACTTTTTGTTCATAGTAGCTTGCAGCCTTATAGGAAAACTCTTCAGGATCCTGAAGTTTGTTCTTGGCATCACTAATCACTGCCGCCACACTGCGCACTGGGAATTTTTTATCATCATAATTGTGTTCTTTTAAGCAGGCTTTGACGAGCGATTGTTGATCTCCTGTATCGTAAATGACAAAATTCTTAGTATACCCTGGCAAATTATCGATTTCACGTCTCAAAATACGGACACACGCCGAGTGAAACGTCGTGACCCATAATCCATATCCCTCACTACCCAGCAAGGTGGCCACTCGCTCTCGCATCTCTTTCGCCGCTTTATTGGTAAACGTAATTGCTAATATCTGACTGGGTTCTACCCCTTGAGCAATTAAATGGGCAATTCTATAGGTAAGCACTCGGGTCTTACCCGACCCTGCTCCCGCAAGAATTAGAAGCGGCCCTTCTCTATATTCTGCAGCTTCCCGCTGCACTGGATTCAAATCATCTAGCCGATACACGACCCCTTCACCTCACTTCTTGTGCTTATTATAACATACTGTACGTCCTGCTGTTGCTTGATTTGCCAACTGTCTGGCTTACCATTAAGATATCACAATAATGATTTGCTATACCAAAAGGTAATCGATGCCATAGGAGAAACTCTATTACTGGGCCAATTTAGCAGAATATTATCGGGATTTGATAAGACAGCCTCCTCTTCATAGAATATGGACCTCTTGTTTCTGGGTTAAGAAAGAAATATGCACGAAAATAGGTGAGAAATACTTATAAAACGACAAACAAGGCTAAAGCCAGTTGCCTTATACCGCAATCTCCGTAGAAAAATATTTATCGTAACATAAAAAAAGTTAATGGAGACTTAACCCTTCTCCATTAACCTCATTCTCCATCTGAACTATTATACTCTGTCCAACAAAAACTCGAAAGACAAATACCGTCAATACTTTGGGGAGAATCCGTACATTTAATCCACCCTCTTAAAATCAAGTCCCTTCATAAATTCTTCTTGAAATTCCTTCCTGGTCGAAAGTTCCATATGTTCCGCTCGTCTAGCCAGTGAATTTGCCCTAGCCCTCTCTTCCATCGAAAGCAAGGCCATTTTTGCCCCATCACCCGCTGCATTCCCAATCGTCTTGATTTTTTCCAGTGACAGGGATGGAAGTAATCCAATTCCTACTGCACTTTCCTTCCTAATATAATTGCCAAACGCTCCCGCTAAAAGTACCCGATCAATCTCTTGGGGAGTAACTCCCATTTCTCGTACGAGTATCATAATTCCCGCCATGATGGCTCCTTTGGCTAGTTGCATTTCTCGGATATCCTTTTGAGAAAGCACAATATCCTCGGCCGACGCCGTTTCCTTACCCCACACTAGGACAAACTCACTTGCCCGCTCAGTTTTGCGCAATCGCTCGCGTACCAAGAAAGGTAACTTATCTAGTTGGGCGGGTCCACTTGCGAACCGTCCAGTCGGACCAATAACCCCGGCCTTGAACATTTCGGCAATCGCGTCGATCAGGCCAGAGCCACAAATTCCACGTGGTTTTCCCCCAGCGATGATGTCCAACTCGACATCTTCAGTGATCCGCACTCCTTCGATCGCACCCTCTGCCGCACGCATACCGAACTTAATCTCAGCCCCTTCGAAAGCAGGCCCCGCCGCCGCCGAACAGGTAAGTATTCTATCCTTTCCGCACAGAACAATTTCTCCATTCGTGCCAATATCTACAATGAGACTGACCCCTGGCAAACGATCAACTTCAGCCGCTAACATGACTCCAACTGTATCTGAACCAACATAACCAGCCACATTGGGAAGCACCCTCACGGTTCCAGTGCCTAATATAGCCAATCCTATCTCGCTCGCTTTGATTTCGACGAATTCTCGAAAGACTGGGATAAAGGGCGCAGGGGCTAAATAGGTAGGATCAATTCCGAGGAATAAGTGGGCCATCGTCGTGTTGCCCACTACGACGGCCTGATAGATTTCTTCCCTACCTATCCCACTTTCTTGGCACAATCGATGAACAATCATATTCAGTCCATCGATTACCTTCTCTTGCAATTCCTGCAATTGCCCCGGCCCCCTAGCTGCATGAGTAATCCGTGAAATGACATCAGCTCCAAAAACCTGCTGAGGATTTGTCAACGCCCCGCTTGTTATTACTATACCGCTGCTCAGCTCCATTAAATAGACAACCACTGTCGTTGTGCCAATATCCATAGCCACTCCAAAGCAACGTTTAGACGTATCACCAGATTCTACTGTAAGAAGTCGGTTCCCATCCAACACGACGGTCACCTGAAAATTCCCTTGTCGAATTATCTTAGGTAAAGAAGCTGCCGCTGTGCGATTAAATTCAATCCCTGTAACAGGCAATACAGCCAACAACCGTTCCCAGTCAGGAGTCTGATCCTCGACACTTGGCTTAGACAGCTTCACAGGATACTTTCGTACACTAGGTGCAATAGTTGCATTCGCTCGCCCAACAAAGTCCGTCTTTCGCCTATAAGCATCTTTTTGATCTTGAAGTTTTATGACCGTATCCTGGGTCAAGATGTGTTGACAAGCCAATACCCAGCCAGCTGCCAACTCCGAAGAACTCAAAAACTTAGTTTCAATCACCGAAACCTGAGAAGTTTGAGAAGGGTTTTCTAGAGGAACTTGCACTTTGCATTTACCACAAGTCCCCTTGCCGCCACAGGTACTTTCTACTTGCACTCCAGCGGCACTGGCTGCTTGCAAAATTGTAGATCCGACTGGAATCTGAACAACGTTATTCGAGGGTAAAAATGTAACATTAATCATCTCAAACACTCCTTTGGATAGTTGAACTTAGGAGTCCGCTCCGTAGGTAAGGTGTATGGATACTCCTGGAGGAACAATAAGGAAATCTTCATCCCATTCTTCAAGAAAGGCCTTAGTTATTAGTTTCAATGTACCCGGAACAACCTCCTGCTTAAGGTTTAATTTTTTTGCAAACTCGGCAGTCTTGTTCATTGCAGACTCTAGATTATAACTCCCCGTATCAATGAAATTAAGATTGGAGTAATGCGCAAACATGGCTTGAAAAATACGCATCGCTCTTGCTTCACCATATTTTTCCAAGCTCTTTTCATACTCCCAGTAAATATTCTTCTCATACCGAAGCCAACCATCCGTCAAATAAAAGGCGGGGGTCTTACGGCTGAGAGCAAGGCGATTCCGGTTTCCCCCGAGCAGCAAGGATATACAGTCTTCAACCTTTGGAACCACTAATCGGGCCTGTGCAGCAACAAGACCTTCAATGCTATTGCCACAGTATCCAAACAATAAAAGAATATTGTCCACGCCATAAATTTTATCGATTTCCAATTGTATTCTTTCCTTCAACTGAGAAGGAAAATTATGTAGGCCGGATTCAACCCACACGATCGGGAAAGAAGCAGGCAAGGTATTATAAACAGCCTTCAGTTCATCCTCAATCGTTCGACAGGCTATGGCAATTGTTTTCAAGCTAACTACCTCGCTTTTTTATTAAATTGTTCGGCTATAGTTGATCCGAAGTTCACGAAGATCCCCACTTATAGAAGTAGGGATCTTGAAAATGGACAAAAAACTTGGTTTACTCACTTCAGTGAGACCTTCTGAACATACGGTTTCTTGAAAATCCGAATCCAGAATACTAAACTTGCTAAAGCAAAAGCTACATATAAAAGCCCCATGACCCTAACTCTATTTGCCCAATCCAAAGAAATGATGACCATACCAATACTGCCAAAGACTGTAAAAGCAAAGGACATCAAAGATACCACTGCTCCTGTATCTCCCTTTTGCTGCTCCAACATCAAGTTGGCGGTTGGGGGACGAGTAATACTGCCTGCTAGTGTCGCAGGTATTAATGACAGGGCAAACATCCAAGGGCTGAGAACTCCTACTGTAGTGATCAATACCCCACTAAAACAGGCGATAACAAAACTGGCTGTGATTAGGGAAGTCGGTTTAAATAACTGGGACAGCCTCATATAAAGCAAAGGACCAATCACCATGAAAAAAGCATTCGCGGCAAAATAATAACTGTAAACCTGTTCACTTAAACCAAATTGGTTCACATAAATATAGGACGAGGATGAAATGAACGACATCATCGGAATTCCCATTAAGGAAAGTGTAACTAAAAGAGACATAAATCCTGGATTTTTGGCAACAACTCCTAATCTTCCTAAGGATTGAAGGATACTTCCCGTAGAACGCTGGTCAACAGTTTCTTCCATGGCGATGACCGTTAATGTAATCAAAAGACCGATAAGCGCTAGAACAAGAAATACTCCGCGCCATGAAGTAAACCTTAATATTAATGCACCGACAACTGGGGCCACAATCGGGGCAATCATAGTCATCGATGAAACTAAGGCCAAAACAGATACACGTTTTCGCCCTGAATAGCTATCCTTAACAACTGCTTGAGCGACAGCCGTTGCGGCGCCACTAGCAACCGCTTGAAAAATTCTAAATATAATCAATTGGTATACATTTTCAGAAAAGGCGCACAAAACGCTCGCGGCTGTGTAAATGACTAAACCTATCAATAAAATACGTTTTCGCCCATACTTATCACTGAGAGGGCCCCAGAACAGAGAACCTGCCGCATAAAAAATAAAAAATAATATCAGGGTAAGATTAATTAAACTAGGAGCAGCCTGAAAATTCTCGGCCATTCTCGGTAAGGCAGGTAGGTAAAGATCTGTTGATAAAGGGATAAAAGCGCTTAAAAAGGCAATTAAGATAATTAGTCCTCTTTTTCCTAAATATTTTTGGCTTCTAAGTTCCCCTTCCATGCTATTGATGTCGGTATTCATTGTTTTATTGACTCCATTCTAATCACGTATTGACCTGCTTAAGTTTATATCGTAACTCATAAAAAAGGAAGTTAGATTAGGAGGCACCCAGGTCGGGCACCTCCTATTTAACCGTTAACCACTTTTTAGACTTCGAAACTGAGTCCTAGTCTACGCCCCAAAGATTTGATCCGCGATTTTAACTCCATCCGTAGCGGCTTGGGCACTGTAATCTGCTCCTACATGGTTTTTAACAAGTTCGTCGATGTAATTACCACCGATCAGAACTTTGGTGTTTAAACCCGCTGCACGAATAGCATCAATCGTTTCCTTCATGGATTCCTGGCAACCCGTTAACAGGACACTCATCCCAACGAGTGGGGCATTTGACTCCTTAATAGCCTCAATAAACTTTTCCTTAGAGACATCCACACCCAAGTCTATAACATTATATCCAGACCCTTTGAGAAGCATCACGACGATATTTTTGCCTAAATCATGGATGTCCCCTTTAACCGTTCCCATGACAATGTTACCCTTATACTCAGCATTACTTCCGCTCAGTAGCGGCTCTAATATAACCATAGAATCCTGCATAATTTCACCGCACATAATCAGTTCACCTAAGAAATACTCACCTGATTCAAACCGACCGCCGGCTTCAGCCATACCTTGTTGCAAGGAATTTACAATTTCTAAAGGAGAAACACCGCTATCTAAACGTTCCTTAACCAACTCTGCTACTTGCTGCTCTTCTAATTCAGCAATTGCCTTCGATAAAGAATCTGTAAGCATAATTATCCCACTCCTTTTTGATCGTTATTTCTGACATTAAATTACTCACAGTTAATATACTAGCGTTGCGCCCAAAACCATATAAAGTTATAAGCAAAATCATCGAGTTTTTCCCATTCCTTTTTGGCAATCTCTTCATTACCAGGAAACTCTCCGAATTCCTCCATTTTCACTTTCCAAGGTACACATACACCTGGATCAGGATTTAAGACTTTTTCTTTTTCAGACATTGAATACCCCTCCTATCCTTTTAATAAGTGCCGTACTCCCTTGCAGCTTCGATCATAGCGATCACATTTTCTTTCTTAGCGTCCCCCATGACAACTCCACCGGAATCCAAAATAAATCCTCCATCACCGGCCAATTCATCAAAGGTTCTCTTTACATGCTCTTTAATCTTTTCAGGAGTGCCATAGGTTAACAGGGTTGTAGGCATACCACCCTGCAGACAGAATCGGCCTCCCAAAATTTCTTTCGCTTTTTTGGCATCCGTAGTATCAATTTGGAAAATAATACTTTTATCCGGCAGTTCCGCAATCTTCTCCAGATACGGGGTCCAATCCCCTTCGGCATAAAATAACATTCTTTTTCCTTTAGCCCACAAGCCTTCAATCGTCGCCTTCAAGGATGGCCAATAGAAGGTATCCCATTGGTGAGGGTTAAGGAATGGATAAGCTCCGCGGTGGAGTGGAGCAAAACAAGGGAAACGTGTATCTGCTCCTGCACCTGCAACACCACAATTGACATTATGAGGAGTAATGGCATCGCAGGCAGCGAGGACTTTCTCAGGTCGACGGCGAAGATCCAAAAGAACCCCTTTCATTCCCCGTAAAGCATCCCCTAAAGTGTCAAACGGTGCTTTAGTAAACCCTGTCCCTTGTCCGACAATCCCATGATCCACGGTCCATTTTCCCCAAGCTGCACCCATCATTCCACCTGAAATGGCAAAGGCAGCTGCCCCTTTGATTAAGGCTACAGTGGATCTGTAAGATCCGGGATTCTCTAATTCCTTGCTAATATTCGGCAAATAGTGATTAACAAGCCATTCTGTCGGGCTGGCAATAAACTCATCGTAATCGTCTGCTTTCATATATTCCTGTTCATTAAATTGGAAGGTAGAGTTTTCATCCACTCCAATGCCAGGGAACTTATATAACTTAGAACCCATCGCATCAAACATTGGCGGCCACCATAATGAAGGACCACCCTTGAAAATATCAAAATCCAAGCCTGGCAACATCTCACTCACAATATTGTTGCTTTTATCGAGATCATAGTAAATCTCTTGGAGCGTGGTACCCGTATACTTGACAATCCATTCACCAATCCCAAAAGCAACGGGAACCATGTCTGGCTTTCCACAATCCATGGCAGTCGTGTAGCGCTCTAATCTCTTTTGATAAAGCATTTCCTTTTCGTTCATCTTGATTTTCCCCTTCCTACTTTCAAATGATCAAGTTGACCTACTAGCTTACATCCAGACACAAAACCTTAGTCTTCAAGTAATTCACCACGGAAGGCCTTTAAAAATTTCTTACCAAAACGATCCTTACCTAGAAGAAAATCATTCGTAATGACTGAAGTCATAATTTTCCTATCTAGAGGATCGAGAATGGCCGCATCCATGTCAAAGGCCATGCAAAGGGTTAAAAAATGTCGGTTAACAACTTTTCTCTTGGGCGTATTGAAGGAGATATTACTCAAGCCAGAGACTGTCTTGACCTTTAATACTCGTTTAATATCCGTTAAACATTTAAAAAACATAGTGGCATTATTATGGCTTACAGCCTGGGGCAGTACGAGTGGATCGATATAAAGATTCGTTAAATCGTAATTATTCTTAGCTAATATCTCAACAAGACGTTCAGAGAGCACCATTCTCTCTTCAGAAGTTTTTGGAATTCCATTGTCATCTAAAGTCAAGCCGACTACAGGACACTGATATTGGAGAACGAGTGGAAGTACCTCATCTATACGATTTTTTTCCAAAGAAATAGAGTTAACTAAGACTTTACTTTTATCCCCATTGACAGTTTCCAAGCCTCTTCTGATCGCTGCAGCCGAAGTGCTGTCGATACATAAAGGTATATCCGTTACCTCTTGAACTGTACGCACAAGCCACTCCATGTTGACGACTTCGTCCCCTTGTGCCGTGTTTAAATCTAAGTAGTCAGCACCAGCAGCTACTTGTCTAAGGGCTAAATCCTGAATAGCAACGGTATCTTTATCATTGATTAACTGCCGAACACTAGGAATCGAGCTATTTAACTTCTCACCAATAATCAACATCTCTGGCAACCCTCCCAAGTCGATTTCTCATCACGATAGACCAAATTTAATTCCAAGCATCAACCCCTTCTATTAACTACCAAAGGCGCGATAGGGCTTGGACTATTTAGTATTTACAGTAGCATCACTCATCAACATTAAATAATATGAGTCCCACATATGAAACTGTATTCTTCCCGTTGTAATAGGGCATTCCACAAGTTTTTTCTAACGCCATAACATCGATTCCACATGCTTCCACTGAAAACAAAGCCTGGTCGGGGAATCTACACGGCTCACCCTCCAGAAAAGTACACTGAGCACAGAACGTACAGGGACCAGCATTTAAGGGTAGGTTGTTGTTTAAATGGTGGTTTTTTTCAAAGCTGCCTAGAATTGATCTGAAAATGGCAGTATGACTAATAGCCGCGGACATCATCCCTTTCCAGTCAAAGGAACTTTTTAGCTCATGGACTGTCTGAAGAAGTAGGCCTTGTTTAAAGCTTAAAACTTTATTTTTCAGAACAGAGATTGAACCTACTGCGGGGGACACATCCAGTTCTTGTTGTATGATCCACAAGCATTCTTTTCACATAAAGCTCGAAACTCTTCATTAAACTTAATGTCTGCAACATCCACTAGGGAAGCATGGGTAGCCTTCAATTCTAAGGCATTCAGGATCAGGTTGTTAATATCCACTTTATGACTCCCTCGTTCCTTGAAAAGCCTTCCAATATAATACATACATATGTCTATACAAATTTTAAGACAAAAAAATTATTTCAGACTTGTATGAATGTATAGACATCTCATTTGTCTAAATAGTATCATAACTGTATTATACCGTCAATACAGAATTGTTAAATTATTTAGTTCAGTCTCAAGACTTTGAGACTGAACTTTCTTCTAATAATAGGATTTCCCGATAGATTTTTAGAGCTTCCGTTACGTCGTTTGCATAAAAATCAGCGCCTGTAAATTCTTTGACTTGTTGATTCACAGGGTACCCACCCACAACAACTTTAACTTTGTCCCTCAGACCAGCATCCCCTAAAAGATCGATGACTCTCTTAATAGAACCAATGCAAAAGGATAGCAAAACACTAATACCTAGAACCGATGCTTTTGTTTCATTAAGAGCTTGAATAAACTTTTCAGGCGTCACATCGACTCCTAAGTCATGAACTTGATAACCTGCGGAACGCAAGAGGTAGATGATGATATTTTTACCGAGATCGTGAATGTCCCCTTCGATGGTTCCCATTACAATAGATAAGCCTGTTTGAGAAGTATTTAAAGGAATATGCGGCTCTAAAATCCGCATAACTTCTTTGAGAATTTCCTCTGACATAATGAGATCAGAAAGATAATAATGACTATCACTATATTTTTCCCCAACGATTTCTACTCCCCGACGGCAACTCTCAATGATTTCCATAGAAGTGTAACCCGCTTGGATTCTTTCCTCTACTATCCTAAGGGTTTTTTCTTCATCAAGGTCCGCCATAGCTATTTGTAGTTCGTCTTCCAAATTAAGAACCCCCAATTAGCTTAATCTTTTTTATACCATCCATCATAGCTCGTCAATTTATATCGGTCTCCCCGGTAAACAGATTTACTCCAACCCACTGTCTTAAGATCCTGGTCATAGATCGTCTGCTCAATTAGAAACACAGGTGAATTGGGTGCTATCCCGAGAATAACTGCTTCTTCCTCGGTACAGGCCGCAACTTGAAGAACCTTTTTTGAGCTCATAGGCATATATTCCGTATGGGCAACAATCAAACTTGGCAAACTTGGATCTTTTAGTTCTGATTCTAGGATCGGCTTACTCTTACTATAGATAGTATATTTTACTTCATAAGAAAGCCGCTCATCCTCAGCGGAAAGTACCGTTCGAAAATATAAGAATCGCTTGTGTTCTTCATCCACTTGAAACTTTGCCTTAAGTTCGGTATTGGCCCTGATAATTTTGGCTTCTAAGAGAGTGGTTTTATAATTTAAACCTCTCTTTTTGATTTCTTCATTGAAATCATTCAGTTCAAAAATTATATTATCTAATTTTGGTGTCGCAACAAAAGTTCCTCTGCCTTGCTGAGCATAAACCATACCTGCCGCCACCAATTCAGAGATGGCTCTTCGGACCGTCATTCGGCTAATTTCAAAGCGTGAAGAGATTTCATGCTCAGTTGGTAGAGACTCCCCTGGCTTGAGGTCACCTCTTCGTATTTGTTCTTCAATTAACTTAAATAGTTGATAGTAGATTGGAATCACTGAACTCTTGTCGATCACTTCTTTATGAATCACCAAAAACACCTATTCCTAATTATAATTGTCTATACATTCAAACTTTGGCTAATCTTAGCATGCTCGTCTATTAAGTGTCAATAAACAATATTCTTGAATCGTCATGCGTGGCGCACTACAAAAAACCCCCACGTCGAAGTGGGGGTTCAGAAAATTGGCTAAGCCTATTAAAACTCACAGGAATTTGCCGTCCTCGGGAACGAGATGACATCGCGGATATTGGACATTCCCGTCAAATACATGATGACTCGTTCAAAACCTAGGCCATAGCCCGCATGTTTCACACCGCCATACCGCCGCAGGTCCAGATACCACCCGTAATCCTCAGCGTTCAGTCCTGATTCTTGCATACGATTTTGTAAGACTTCTAAGCGTTCTTCCCGTTGACTTCCGCCAATGATCTCGCCAACTCCGGGAACGAGTAGATCCATAGCCGCCACGGTTTTGTTATCCTCATTTAAGCGCATATAAAACGCCTTAATTCCCTTCGGATAATCCGACACAAAGACAGGCTTCTTAAAGATCTTTTCTGTCAAATAGCGTTCATGCTCAGTTTGAAGATCGATACCCCAATGAACAGGATACTCAAAGTCGACATCTTCCTTCTCAAGCAATTCTACAGCCTCGGTGTACGTAATATTAGCAAATTCGGAGCTTAAAATATTTCCTAAGCGATCAAACAAAGTCTTATCGACAAAGTTATTAAAGAATGCCATTTCCTCTGGTGCATTATCTAGAGCATACTGGATAATAAATTTCATCATCTCTTCCGCCAAATTCATATTATCGGAAAGATCTGCAAAGGCAATCTCGGGTTCAATCATCCAAAATTCCGCAGCATGTCTGGCTGTATTCGAGTTCTCCGCACGAAACGTGGGGCCAAACGTATAGACATTGCGAAAAGCCATGCAATACGTTTCCACATTGAGCTGACCACTCACCGTCAGGCTGGCAACACGTCCAAAGAAGTCTTTAGAAAAATCAACATTGCCCGCTTCATCTTTTGGAGGTTGAGCCATATCAAGGGCTGTCACCCGAAACATCTCTCCAGCACCCTCAGCATCACTGCCGGTAATAATCGGGGTATGGACATAGACAAAACCCTTTTCCTGAAAGAACTTATGTATCGCATAGGCAACCACAGATCTCACACGAAAGACCGCTGCGAACGTATTCGTTCTAGGGCGCAAATGGGCAATCGTCCGTAAATATTCAAACGTATGTCGTTTTTTCTGAAGAGGATAATCCGCGGCAGACAAGGCCAGAATTTCAATGACCTCCGCTTTTAATTCAAACGGTTGCTTCGCTCCCGGGGAAGAGACAAGAGTTCCTTGGATACGAATTGCAGAACTAATCGTCAGCTTCCCAATCTCCACAAAGTTGGCAAGACTTTCTTCAAACACTATCTGAATGTTTTCAAAAAAACTTCCATCATTGATTTCAATAAAGCCAAATGCTTTTGACGTGCGTACTGTGCGTACCCACCCAGATAGTTCTACTTTCTGATTGAGAAACCGATCCGTCTCTCTGTAAATTTCCTTTACGGTTAGCAATTGCATAGTTACCTCCTCAGACTATCCCTTGAGAGTATGAATTTTATATTTACCGAGAGCAAATATAAAATTGGACCCCTATAATTATACCTGATTAGAATGCTAACTTCAAATTACAAACCGCTGACTCTGGGCCTTCAGTTCTTCCATCAAGACTATTAACTGTTTTGCACTATCACGAATTGTGCTGATTGTCGCACTCATTTCTTGCGTCGAGGCGGCCATTTCCTCTGCCGCTGCTGCATCTTCTTGACACATTGCCGCAACCTCATAGACTGATTTAGAGACTACCTGTTCCATCTGAACGACTCGTCGAACCTCTTCCTCCATGACCCCCAGCAGGTGAGCTACCGTTTGAGTTCCCCCTGAAATCTCGGTAAATTGTCCCAAGGCCCGCTCCCCGATTCCTGATTGCTCTTCGATGAGGTTGACTGCTTCTTCTGTAGTTTTAGCTGAAGCTTCAACATTCAGAGTCACTTCATCAATCAACTTGGCGATCCGGGAGGCACTTTGCCTTGATCCTTCGGCCAGTTTGCGGACTTCTTCAGCTACAACCGCAAATCCACGTCCCGCATCCCCAGCGCGAGCTGCTTCAATCGCCGCATTAAGCGCAAGAAGATTCGTCTGGTCGGAAATCTCGGTAATAATTTGGGTAATTCCACGAATTTCTCTTGTCTGCTCTCTGAGAATATGACTTCCCGTCTGAATTTCTTCCACTTTGGCCGTGAAGATTTGCATCTTTGCTGCCAAATCCTTGAGTATTTCTTCGCCACGCAGTGTTTGGGCCGTTACGTCAGAGGTACTACTAGCGACGCGCTCCATGTGTCCAGCTAAAATTTGGACGCTCTGATTGATACCTTTACTTTGGTCACCGATCTCACTCGTACTCTCCGCAATTTTTTGAGAACTACTCGCTACCTGACTGACACTTGCAGCCACCTGATCGGCACCTTGCGAGGTTTGATCGGTTGCCGCTGAAATTTCCCTCGTCGACTCCTCTACATGCCCTACCGCTTGATTAATCGAGAAACATATTTCCTTTGTATTATCAAGCATCTTTTTCATGGCCTTGGCAAGGGTCGCTAACTCTCCATACGTATTCGTTTTAATAGCTATGTTCAAATTACCTGTGGCCAGAACCTCCGCATCTTCCGCTAACTGAATCAACGGTCTGGTAAAGGCTAAAGAGACAAAATATCCTGAAACCACACCAAGAACAAGCACCAGTAACCCCACCATGAAAATCCATCGTTTTAAGGAGTTTAACTCTTGTACAACCCCTTCTCGCGAGAGCACGGTCTTTATGTAGCCTTTTACTTCACCTTGATAGTTTTTAAAAGGAATGAGCAAAACATTAGACTGACCATCCCCACTTATTGTAAATTGAGCTTGTCCATCAACGAGTCCTGTTACCAATCCTTCCGAAACTGGAAAATTATCTTGTCCAGTACCAGCCATTAACCCTTTATTCTCCTTCACATTTTTAACCATGGAAGTAGATGGATCGAGAAGATAGATAAAATAGGCTCCTGGGTTCTTCTTCTGTAAAGCACTTAAAAAATCTTCACCGAAATCCATTCCATATTCTACAGTACCTACCCACTGATCTTGATACTTGACCGGCACCACCACTCGAAACCCATATCCTTCGACCCCCTCTTCCAGCCCTTCCACAATCTTATGTTCTTTATTGGCGGCCACTACAGTAGGTCGGATTTTCGAAAGATCATCCCCAAATTTGTTAGGTGAATGCGCCCGATAGAACGAAGTAGCCGGTGCAAGGTGAAACTGAAGTTGGCTAAAGCCTTCTTTCTTGATCTCGTCAAAAACGGGCTGAACCTGACGGGCAAGGGAAGCCCGATCTCGTTCTGCAAAAGCCTTTGCCACGTCCGGATTCATGCTTATTGATAGCACTGAAGACCTCGCATGATCTAGTCGATTAACAAATTCATCCTGTGTTCCCTGAACCGCAAGCTTTTCCGTTTGAAGCTCACTTGTTTTGAGCAGTTTTTCGGCATTCCAAAGGCTTGCTACTGATAACGCTGCCACCACCACAATAACCACTAAACCAGCTAAAAGGGTAATTCGAGTTCTAATTGACATGGAATGTTTAATCTGCTGCTTAGACATAAAAATCTCCTCCAGTTCAAATTTGTGACAAATCTTTTCTATTTTATGTTTATCTAGCCGATAGCTAACTGCCGTTTCTACCCCGGGACTCTACCCCACCTGGAGTTTACGAAGCTCTCACTTATTGAAGTGAGGGTCATGAAGATTTGACAAAAATCCAGTCTAATTTTATACCGAATGTATTAAATTAAATGAAATCTACGCGACATAATCTATGTCCAATAAGTGACATAAAAGAATGCATCAAATTAAGCACCCAAAGAGTTTAATCTTAGGTGCTTATAATAGGAAACAATGATTATTCATAGTTTAATAGTATCGAAAAAACTTGACACACTATTCTAAGGATAGACTATAAAATTTGGAAGGTTAAAATGTTTTATTCGCAGCCCAAGTAAAACGTTCGTCAATATTGTCAGATTAACAATTCAAGTAACCTCTCCTCAGTCAGTTCCTCTGCGGAATAAATAGGGATATTATGCTCCGTCAGCAATGCCGCCGTCACTCCCTGACCCGACTTGATCTGATGTGAAAAGCTACCATCATATATATAATTCACTCCACAGGAAGGACTCCGCTCCTTGAGAATCGCCGCAGTGACCGTAACCATTTCTACGATTTTAATGACTTCTTTTGCACCTAGAATAAATTCCGAGGTGACGACTTCTCCCTGCTCACCCTGGGCCATACATTGTCCATTAAGAACATCCTTTCCAGTTCCGCCGATAATCTCCACTGGTACTCTCGGAGTTGGCAATCCGCCTAGTTGTTCAGGACAAACTGGGATAAACTTTCCCAGGGCACTATATTTTTGAAGCAAAGCTTGAGCATTTGCGTTTCCATCATACTTAGTGTTTAACCCAAGTAGACAAGCACTTACAATAATCATAGTAATATAGTCCTTTTCTCAACATTAACTTCCCCTGGCTAAGGAGTTACTCTTCTAACCCTGTCAACAAACTTGTTTCAACTATAAGTTTCATCGATATCGATTCCAGCCATTTTAATAAGATACATAGCATTTCGCGTAGTTGAAATCCCGGCTCGAAGTTTATAATCAAACTGTATTTGATCGTTTGTATAATACTCCCGAAAATGATAGTTTCGAATTTTTCGTTCACTTTCTCGTTCAAGTTCTCCCAGTTCTAAATCATGGGTGGAAACCATCCCTATTGCTCCAACTTTGCTTAACTGCCGAATCAAAACCTTGGCCCCTGCATGACGATCCTGTGAATTCGTTCCTTTAAAAATCTCATCTAACAAGAAAAAAATTCTCTTATCCGTCTTCGTGGCACTGACGATCTGCTTAATTCGCAATAATTCCGCATAAAATGAAGAGATATTTTCTCCGAGGTTATCACTCACGCGCATACAGGTATAAATCTGCAGTCTTGAGCAACTAAAGGACTGAGCATAAACTGGTGCCCCAGTATAGGCCAACACTAGATTAATACCTACTGTCCGGAGTAACGTGCTTTTCCCAGACATGTTGGAACCTGTAATTAACAAAATTCCAGAGTGTTTCTCGATCGATACATCGTTACAAACTGAGGCTTTCAAAAGTGGGTGTCCCAATTTGACTGCGATAATTCCGGAATCTTCTGATCTAATCTCCGGAAATCCCCAATCTGGATGCTCGAAGTGAATAATTGAAAGACTAGACAAGGCTTCCAATTCGGCAATTGCGTTAATCCATTGACCCAGAGAACGACCTGATTTCTCTTTCCAAGATTCTAAGGCAATCATACACTGGATATCCCAAAGCGTTAAAATATTGATGATCAAAAATATGGCATTATTACGGTTGGCTATTAGATCGGCCAAACGCGCTAGTTTCCTGATCTGTTCAGAGGCAGATTGACCATCACGATCGCGTAAGCCCTTTTTTAGAGATTTAAGATATTCCGATTGAAAAGACCGTTTTTCAAAGCGATCTAACATCGTTTCATAAGTTTTTAAACTTTCCCGATTAGAATAAACTGCATTAAGCACTTTACCTCTTTGCTTTCCCATCAAGAGTATTAGCGACTGAACTACAACACCAATCAGAGGATACCAAAAAGAAATTCTTGAGGTCATAAGATAGAGCAGCAAAAATAGGATCGTAATGATCGGAAGTGCACGGGCTATTATCCGTACCCTAACGCGCAGATAACTAGAATCGAAGGTCTTCGCCCATTCAATAATGGCTGCCGGAGAGCTCAGCGCACTCTGTGTCATACTTGCATCCGCTAAAAGCCGCTGACGCCAAGCCAGATTCTTTGAGATTTCCTTAATCGCTGCTTGTTTTTTCAAGATCACATCAATCTCAATTGGGGGCTCAGACAACCACTCTTTTAGGGTTTCCCTTCCTCTAAAAGTTTTAGCGGTATTAATCCATTGAAACAAAGAGCCCAAGCCAAAAAGATCGAGATCGTCCGAATAAGGATGAGCTGGGTCTTTGAAATCCTTACCCAAATCTGAAAAGGATTTCCATTCTCCAGCAAGGCGCTTCAAGGCATGATCATAGTTTTCATAAATCAATCGAATGTAACTTTGACGCCTTTTTAAAGTTTGGTGCCGAACAACCAAGATGGCAAACGCTAATACGGTTAAAGTAACCATACTTATCCCTAAAGAAGTAGTTCGATTTAAATAAAAAAATATAGCTAGCCCACTGCCAGCAAGAAATGTTGCAAGTCTTATATTACTTAAACGGTTAATCGTCTGGGTTAAGTTCTCCATCCGTCGTGCATAATACGTTTTTCGTTTTTGATATTGTTCTTTAGGCTCTATCAACTACATACCTCCAAATACATTACCTAAGAAAACTGTTAAAGTTTTTGTCTCTATCAGTATTATACACCACCCGAACAAGCATTACCACATCTTGGGATTCATTTCATCCTTTCTTCCCTAATAGTTGCCCGAATGTTATACTTGGATACTGGAGGGATTAGATTATTATGGAACAAAAGAAATTATCGTCCATGTTACTGGCCTTGGATTCTCTTTCAATTTATAGGGGACTCTTAGAAGATAAGGTATTTATTAAATTGAAGACACTCCTTATTTCCCTAACGAAAGCAGAGGTAACCTTTAGAGAAGTTATCAACACCTATCATGAATTTTACTTTGAACTTGCCAAAACTGGTACAATGTCACTTGCTGATTATGTCCTTGATCGGATAATCTTTGATGAAAATCCATTCACCTTTCAACAACAAGCTGTTGAGATTAACAACACCAATGTGCTTGAGAAAGCTGTCGCCCGGGATTTGGACGGTCTCCAACTTATAGCTGGGCTTAATTCTGCTTTAGTTAAAACCCACCTAGTTGCTCTATATAACAATGATCCCCATGATACCCTCATTGAAGAACTTCCAGAATGGGTTGTAGAAAGTCATAACACTACCCTTGCAAACCATCTAAATCAAATAAAAGAGCATATAAATGCCTGCGACCACTGGCAAGACTGTTTAAAAGAGCTCAAAAAGTTCCATAAACACTTTGGTTGTGGATTATTCGCACGCTATTTCGCCTTTGTTTGGGAAAGAATTGACGGTTCAGGTTACATAAGGGGAATCGATAATCCTGATGCCATCACTTTAGACGAACTAGTAGAGTACCAAAATGAGCGTACAAGAATTATCGAAAATACTCTTCAATTTCTGAAGGGCTTCCCATCCAACAATGTTCTTCTCTATGGAGATCGGGGTACAGGGAAATCATCTACTGTTAAAGCTATACTTAACGAATATCATAGTCAGGGACTGAGGATGCTAGAAGTTCCAAAGGCTTATCTTGCTGACTTCCCCTCGATCATTAGGCATTTAAAAAATAGGGCCCAAAGGTTTATCATCTTCGTGGATGATCTTGTCTTTGGGGACAACGAAGAGAACTATACTTCGCTTAAAGCGGTGCTCGAGGGCGGCCTTGAAAGTAAAACCTCCAACATATTAATTTATGCCACTTCCAACCGAAGACACCTAGTGAAGGAATATTTTAGCGAGAGAGCTGGCTTACAGTCGGGCAACCATAATGAGGAAGTACACGCCGGGGACAGCATGCAGGAAAAGCTTTCGCTCGCGGATAGATTTGGTATTAGCGTGGTATTCTCATCACCCGATCAAAAACGGTATCTAAATATAGTCGATGGAATTGCGACAAACAGACATTTAACGATGGACAAAGAAACGTTGCATCGAGAAGCTTTACAGTGGGCTCTTTGGTATAACGGACGTTCTGCACGGACGGCAAGACAGTTTGTCGATTGGATTGAGGGACATGATACTCTCAATAACACCTGAAGCTAAGTATTTAGAACTTGTGGAGAACCATTAAGATCTAATGAAGATTGAGGACAGAGGAGCTTACCTTTAGGATGTCCCCGATAACGCTCCATTCTCTTTTTTTCTCCTCATATCGCTTGGTGTTCGCTGGGCTAGAGGATGTAAGCTTGTGAAACGTTAAATTTGGTATTGTCCCGAATCCAATCCATTTTTTGTAGGTTTCGTACGCTTTGCCTCCATTAAATACCACTGTTTTTATAGTAGGATATCTCATAAACAGACCCCTGAAATCGTTTACTTGCTCTTCTCGAATCTTTGAGTCCAGACTCCCCTCTCTAAAACACCTCTCAATGACATCCCATAATGCAATATGTTGATTCTTAATGAATAGAATCCGTTCTTCATAGTCTTCATAAGGGTCCAAGTCAAAGAGGGCAAAGATTAATTTCCAAAATTGATTCCTGGGATTCGCATAATACTGTTGTAATCTGAGGGATTCCACCCCTGGCATGGACCCTAGAATTAAAATTCGCGATTGCTCATCCGCAATCGGTTGAAATGAACGCAGCAAACTCAGTACAATCTCCCCCTTTTAGCTGTGAGAAACCTAATCAGTCAGTCCCCACCACTTTGCTCCTACGTTCTACCTGCACAACATCGCGCCAAGTACCGTTGTTCATTTTTCCAAGTTTCTTATTGATACCAACTTCGCGAAAACCGCATTTTCTATGCAAGGCTAAGCTCGCCGCATTTTCCGGAAAGATACCGGACTGCAACGTCCAGAAACCCCGTTCCTCAGAACACCTAATCAATTCTTCCAGAAGCCTAACTCCGATTCCCTGTCCACAATAATCCTGGGCCAGATAAATACTTACTTCCGCGACACCAGCATAAACACTACGGCCTGAAACTGGACTTAGAGCAACCCATCCCACGACCTTATTCTCGCATTCGGCGACTAATCGACAGGTCTTTACATGAGCAGTATCCCACATCTCCCAATCTGGCGCCTTAGTCTCGAAGGTAGCGTTTCCAGATTTGATCCCCTCAATGTAAATGTCTCTTACCAGTTCCCAATCAGCTTCAAACATTCCTCTAATCTTATAGTTCATGACTAGAATCACTCCAATCTCATATATATAGAACCTTATTTCCTAGGCCGTTTCTCAAGACCGAGTAAGTCCTCGATTCGTTCATTCATATAGTTGTAAGAATCCTCGATCCCTCTGTTATATATGTAAGGTCCGATTTCATTGACGATAAAATCCAACAGCAACTCCGCTCCCAAATGAGTGATTTCCTCATTCCTCTCATTCCAAAAATACTTCCTAATGGCTTCAAGAAGAACTTCTCTAACTTCTTTTTTAAGTTCTATTTCCATTTTTGGCATATAATTCTCCCCTTCAATTTATGACTTATTCAAATTCATGTGAGATTAGGTACACAAACCATTATAAACTATGTTTAAGTATGCATAAAGTTTCATTTGCTGGCGAATAATGTTAAAAAGCAGGAAGGAGCGTCACGCATGGAAGACTATTTTGATAACATAGATAGTACGGAGCAAAATCTGAAGTATTTTACGGAACATCACGAGACAATTTATAAGGCCTACGAAACTTATGGTCGTTTAGTACACGAAGAAGGTGGTCCGTTAGATGAAAAGACTTGCTGGTTAATAAAAGTCGCTTTGTCAACAGAATGCCAGTATCCTAGAGCCCTAAGAACTCATATTTATAAAGCTTTAAATTGTGGTTGCACAAAAGAAGAAATTGAACATGCCATTCTCTTAGTGGCTCCCAGCGCTGGGTTCCCTCGAACAATGTCTGGGATTCTAGCCCTAAGAAGTCTCTTAAATGAAGCTGAAACCAGCTCAATTCATTAATTCCTATGAAACCCCAAAGTTTCGATTAATTTGAAGTTTCTGAAGTTCCAGGCCCTCAACCTTTGATTAAGGTATGAGGGCTTGCTTAATTTCTTCAATTGAGGAATTTCTCCAATTCCATTATTAACATGCTATATCTTCTCTTAATAAAATGATATACTGTATTCTTGGTATATGTATATTTATATGTAAATCTATAATAAAGGAACGATTAAAAATGATTAGTACCAGTGGGTTAACTTTAAGATTTGGTAAGCGAGCATTATTTGAAGATGTGAATGTAAAATTTCTGCCAGGAAACTGTTACGGCTTAATTGGCGCTAATGGCGCAGGCAAATCGACGTTTCTAAAAATTTTAGCGGGTGAAATTGACTCTTCCAGCGGGGAAGTCATCCTCACCCCGGGCGAGCGAATTGGCGTCTTAAAACAAGATCACTTCGAATTTGAAGAAACTGAAGTCCTGAAAACTGTCATCATGGGACACGCTAAGTTATTCGAAATCATGGAAGAAAAAGATGCTCTCTATTCCAAGCCGGACTTTTCAGAAGCAGACGGAATTAAGGCTTCCATACTCGAGGGGGATTTCGCGGAACTTAATGGTTGGCAAGCTGAGGCAGAGGCCTCAGAACTATTAATGGGACTAGGCATCGGCAAGGATCTCCAAAGTAGCAAAATGAAAGAACTCAGTGGCCATGAAAAAGTTCGAGTATTGCTGGCTCAGGCTCTCTTTGGCAACCCGAATATCCTCTTACTTGATGAGCCAACCAACCATCTTGACCTAACTTCAATTGCTTGGTTGGAAAACTTCCTCTACAATTACGAAAATACCGTCATTGTTGTCTCGCATGACCGGCATTTTCTAAACAAAGTATGCACTCACATCGCCGACATCGACTTTGGGAAAGTCCAGCTTTACGTGGGCAACTATGATTTTTGGTATGAGTCAAGTCAATTGGCCCTGAGACTTATGCGAGAAGCAAATCGTAAAAAAGAAGATAAAATTGAAGAGCTACAGAAATTTATTCAACGCTTCAGTTCCAATGCCTCGAAAGCAAAACAAGCAACCTCTCGGAAGAAACAACTCGATAAACTAACCCTCGATGATATAAAACCTTCTTCCCGTAAATATCCCTATATTGCCTTCACGCCAGATCGAGAGGCGGGCAACAATATTTTGACCGTCAAGAACTTGACCGTGAGCGTTGAAGGTACAAAAATACTGGATAACCTCTCATTTATGATGAATAAAGGGGATAAAATAGCCTTTGTTGGACCCGATGGCAATGCTAAGACTACTTTATTTAAGGTTCTCATGGGTGAAATTCAACCTGATGAAGGGGAAATCAATTGGGGTATTACTACCACCCAAGCCTATTTCCCCCAAGATAACTCCTCTTATTTTGATACTGATCTCAATCTAGTTGACTGGCTCAGACAATTTTCTAAAGACCCTGACGAATCATTTGTCCGGGGATTTCTGGGGAGAATGCTCTTTTCCGGAGATGAGTCCCTAAAATCTGCCCGCGTCCTTTCCGGGGGTGAAAAGGTACGCTGCATGGTATCCAGAATGATGCTAAGTGGTGCCAATGTCCTTATATTAGACGAACCCACCAATCACCTTGATATGGAATCCATCACGGCTCTCAATAATTCCCTGACTAATCTTGATGGGAATATCCTGTTCGTATCCCAAGACCACCAGTTTGTCCAAACCATAGCTAACCGGATCATTGAGATAACCCCACAGGGACTCCTTGATCGGCAAATGACGTTTGATGAATATCTGGAAAATGAGGATGTTAAGGCCTTACGCGAAACAATGTATGCTTAAACGACACTTAAGCATGCACTCCATAGAAATGTATGAGTGAATACAAAATAATAAATTTGACATCAATCGATTTTTTAGTTATACTGATGCAAGCTCGTTAAAACTAGTGGATTTAAGCAAACCTTCTCTATTACCTAAGGCTCCGGGAAGAAGTTGGTGAACTTGCCATGTAGGCGCGGGTAATATTTTAGTGGAGGTTTTTTATAATGTTCAATGACAAAGTTCTAAATTGCAAAGATTGTGGTCGTGATTTCGAGTTTACAGCCTCAGAGCAAGAGTTCTATGCTGAAAAAGGGTTCACCAATGAGCCTGGACGTTGCCCAGAGTGCCGTGCAGCTAAAAAAGCACAAACCAGAAACCAAGGCGGCGGTGGATATGCGCGTCAACAACGCGAAATGTTCCCAGCTATCTGCGCAACTTGTGGAAAAGAAACAACCGTTCCTTTCCAACCTTCTGGTGACAAGCCAGTATACTGTCGTGATTGCTATCAACCACGTACACGTAGCAATTGGTAAATCGCTAATTTTAAAAACCCTCCAAACCGAAAGGTTATGGAGGGTTTTTTTATTAATTTATTTATTTAATGTACTTTGAACCTCAATAGGGTGGTGTCCCTCGCCAATAAGTTATTGTGTATTAGTGGACGGAGTCATTGATCTAAAGCCCCCATAACCACCCCGCTTACCCATTTCTCCCGGAATAAAGGTGCCACTTTTTAGGGCCTCTTTTTGAACGTCTAACTGAGCTTTTGCTGCATCACTCCAGGTCTTAATTTGCTCTTCAGTTAACTTGCCATAACTTTTCATGGCCTCCACTTGAGCAGTCAGACGGGCTTCAGCAGCGTCACTCCAAGTTTTAATTTGTTCGTCCGTTAGAGGTTGACCATTAGTAAACTTTGTGGCATCACCGCGCATTCCCATCCCTTTACTCCTCATACCTGGAGCAAAGACCTTACCGTTATCGATGGCTTGTTCGGTTGCCTGTTGGCGTTGATCGATAGATTTTTTCATAGCCTCCCCTTGGTCTGCAGTTCTAAGCCCTAACCCCACTTCTTTCTCAACAATTTGTTTCTGGATGCTAAACTTTTGCTTTACCAAGTCCTTAAGTTCAGCAAGCTGAGTTGAATCTGGGGCAGCGAAAACTGCAGTGGCTCCTCCAACCAACAACACTGCACTCAGCACACCTACGGCAAGTCTCTTCTTCAAACGCCATTCCCCCTTCTTAAAAGTATTACCCATCAAGTCTGACACTTCTGATCGGTACACCATTATCTTAACCACTAAATTTGTATAAATTGTGAATTGAAGTTTAAGAAGTTGTGAGCTTTCATTAAAGAAAATGTATGCTTCCTTGAAAAAACGCTAATGCATGTCAAAGCCTATCCTTAAGATTTAATTCATGAATCTCATACCGGCGCATTTTTTCGTAAAGCCAGGACCGAGAAATCCCCAGGAGTCGTGCTGCTTCAGACTTGTTGCCGTTCATCTTGATTAAAGCCTTTTCTAACGTCTCTTTATCCAAATGTTTGTGGGCATTTTCAAGGTTCCAGCCTTTCTCAAAGGTCGACCTTTCTTCATGCTTAGGTTCCCTAAGGTAAAATGGTAAATCCTCAAGCTCCAACCTATCTCCCGAAGCAAAATTAACCGCTCGTTCTATGACATTTTTCAATTCCCTAACATTACCCGGCCAACGATGACGCAGAAGCGTCCTGCGTACATCTTGAGAAATATCGCTAATCTGCTTGCCAAAATCATAATTCAAGCGTTCTAAAAAGACGTGAACGAGCGGAATAACATCTTCTAGGCGAGCATGCATGGGGAGGAGGTGGAAATGGATCACATTAAGTCGGTAATAAAGATCCCTTCGAAATTGACCCTTCTCAACCTTCTGGATAAGGTCCTGATTCGTAGCTGCGATGATCCGCACATCCACTTTCAGGACTTCATTACTCCCAATAGGTTCAAAACATTTGTCTTCCAAAACTCGCAAAAGCTTACTCTGCAAATTTAGAGACATATCTCCGATTTCATCTAAAAATAACGTCCCATTATGAGCAACCGCAAATTTGCCCGGTTTTCCTCCTTTTTGAGCACCAGTAAAGGCCCCGCTTGTATACCCGAAAAATTCTGACTCTAAAAGGTTTTCTGGTACTGCAGCACAATTAACCTTTACATAGGGTCCTTTTCGACATTGACTCGCCTGATGAATAGCCTCCGCAAAAAGTTCCTTGCCTGTGCCACTTTCTCCGGTGAGCATAATGGTTGAAGTTCCACGAGCCGCCATTTCTGCTTCTAGTTTCAGACGTCGCATATCCGGACTGACCGTAACAATCTGATTGAAGGTTATAGGTACTTTGGTTGAGCCTAATTGTTCCTTATAAAAACTTAACTCATGGTCCATTTGAGCAAGTCTTTGAGCAACATCCTTGACTTCTTCCAGTCTCTGAAAGGTAATTTTACACACTGCTCCAATAATCTTACCCTGGCGCACGATAGGCAGGCGGGAAACGATATAAGCCCGCCCGTAAATGACTTGGATTTCATTAGTTTCCGCCATGCCAGTTTTTAAAGTTCTTAGCAGACGAGTATTCTCAATCACCTGATCCACAGGCTGTTGCAAGAGTTCCTTTTCTCTCTTCCCAATAAACTGACAAGCTGCCTCATTGACCAATGTGATCTTCCCCTGATCGTCCACGACAAAGATGGCTTCATAGGCAATATTTGTGACCGTCAGCAACGTCTCGTACAAACGCTTGGTGGCATCTAGCTCTAAAGCTACTTGATCTAAGTCGGTCAGGGCCTGGAAAACGATCACAGCTCCTGCCAACTCACTTACCGGGCTAATATTGCATAGGACGGTAACCTTGTTCATTTGAGTCTGAACCCCTACTAAATGTTGTGAATATTTTAGCACTCCACTCAGATCTAAGCTTGGAAAAACACTATTAAACAAGCGACCCATAAGTGCTTCTTGCTCCAAGCCAAGGATTTTCTGACCAGAAGGATTTATCTGTTGGATACGCTTATTGCGATCAATGACGATAAGACCGTTGGGCATGGCCTGATACACCGTGTTAAGTTGAGTGGCCATTTCTTCCGCTTCTCGAAAAAGGGCCAAAATCATATCCACCTTGGTAAAAATCCCAAGCGCTTTTCCCTTTTTGTCGACAACCACACCCGTCCCAACTGAACTCTTTTTCGCCCTCTGTTCTACCTCAAGATAAGGAGTATCGGCTTCGACAGTGACTACTTGGGGATTAAAATGCTGCTCAATTAGTTCCGCTGTACTTGCCTCAGACAAAAAAGCATCTAATACATTGGCTTTGGTAAAGATCCCAATCAGAAAACCCTCTTTATCAATCACTGGTAGAGCATCTAACTTGGTCCAACGTAAAAGTTCAACCCCCTGCCTTAGATTATCGTTTAAATGAAGAAGAGGAACATCTTGGGTCATCATATCGCTGACTAGCATACTCTCACCTCGCAGTTTTATTCTCCCCGGACAACTGCAAATCCTTTATTTCAGAACATTCATGCTTCAATATAAAGTTTGGCTAGCCCCATGCGCTAGCTATAAAGTATCAAAAATGCCCTCCCTCAGCAGACTTAGTCTACTTTAGGAGGACTCTTTGTTGTTTCCATAATCTAGGTACTACTATAAGCCTTGAGTGTTTCTTATGAACAGGATTCTATTCCATTAGGTGATTGATCTCCTCCTTAGTGAACCCTGCCTCTTCTAAAACCTCTCTTGTCTGCTCTCCTAAGCCCGGAGGAATTTGATCGGGCAGCTCTTCTTCTTCGGGAAATTTAAGCGGATTTCTGATGGTCTTTACAGCCTTTTTCTCAGGGCGTCCAAACAGAGAAAATAGGTTTCGAGCCCGAATCTGAGGATGCTCCCGAACCTCTGATAGTTCTAAGACCGGCTCACAACAAACGTCTTTATCCTTGAAAAGGTCTGTCCAGTCTTCCTGGGACCTACTCCTAAAAATCGTTTTCACCTCTCTCAAGACACTTGGGTCGCGAGCAAACTGCTTGTCTATAAGATCATCGCGTCCTATTACCTGACAAAAAGCTTGCCAAAACTTTGGTTCTAAGGCCCCAAGACTCATAAAACGAGCATCCAAAGTTTCATAAACGCCATAACAAACTTCCCCCCCATTTAACATCCCTTCCCCACGCTTCGAAGTGGCATCCTCAACCGCTTGTTGAGCATAGAGCATCGCCATCCAGGAAACCACACCATCCAGCATTGAAATGTCAATATATTGACCTCGACCCGTTTGCAGCCGGGCAATATAGGCGCTTAGGATTCCAGTCACGGCCATTAGAGCCCCTCCGCCAATGTCCGCCACCTGTACTGCCGGCGGTACGGGGGCCCCTCCGGCTTGTCCCGTGAGACCTAGCGCCCCGCTAAGCGCCAGATAATTTAGATCATGGCCTGAACGTCGGCAATACGGCCCGTCCTGTCCATAACCTGAAATAGAGCAAAGGATCACAGAGGGGTTAACTTTCTTAAGCTCTTTATAGCTCAGACCCAAGCTATCCATCACTCCGGGTCGAAACCCTTCCATGACAATGTCATACTTGCTAAGGAGACGGAAAAAGGTTTCCCGTCCTTCCTTGCTTTTCAGATTCAATTTAAGACTCTTTTTATTTCGGTTCAGTGACCAGTAGAGGGCACTTTCTTTCGTTCCGGGCAAGTAAGGCTTCATCCAACGCAGATAATCCCCTTGCCACGGATCTTCCACTTTCAAAACTTTAGCACCTAAATCAGCCAGCAGCTGACTGGCATATCCTCCGGGTAGTAGACGGGTTAAATCGAGAATCCGCACCCCATTTAAGAGCTGATACATCCTACTTCCCACTCCTTCCTACTCCGCCCTACTCACAACCCTAACTTTCTAGCGATGATTAGTTTCATGATCTCTGAAGTACCCGCAAAGATCGTGTGCACCCGCACATCTCGGTAGTGTCGGGCAATAGGGTACTCTTCCATATAGCCATACCCTCCGTAAAGTTGGAGGCAATCATAGGCCACTCGATTAGCCATCTCTCCAACCCAGTATTTGGCCATCGAAACCCGAGTAACAATGTCTTGCCCGGCCATATGATCCGCGACGAGATTATCCACGAACACTCGCCCGAATTCAACCTCTGTTGCCATTTCAGCAATCTTAAAGGCGTTATGCTGGAATTTGCCGATCAGTTGCCCAAAAGCCTCCCTTGTCTTGACATAGGCAATCGTATCCGTCAGCATTCGCTCTGCCAAGCCCTGGGAGTAAAGAGCTGAGATAAGGCGTTCCTGTTGGAGCTTTTCCATAAGATATGAAAATCCCTGACCTTCTTCGCCTAGACGATGGGTGATCGGGACCCTGCAGTTGTCGAAAAAGAGTTCCGCTGTATCTTGGCTATGCATCCCCAACTTATTCATCTTTCTACCTTTTGTAAAACCGAGCGTCCCATTTTCCACAACAATAAGGCTAATTCCTTTGTGGTTCGATATTCCTGCAGTCTCAGTCTTTACCGCCACAATGATCAAATCTGCAAAAACCCCATTACTAATAAACGTCTTTGTGCCATTAATAACATATTCATCCCCGTCCCGAACAGCAGAAGCTCTCATTCCTTGAAGATCAGACCCGGCTTGGGGCTCGGTCATGGCAATGGCCAAAATTTTTTCTCCTCGAGCACAGGCAGGAAGCCAGTCGGATTTCTGCTTTTCTGTACCATACGCCTGAATATAAGGAGCAATAATGTCACTATGTAGTCCCATCCCAATGCCCACTCCAGCTTTAGCTAGTTCCTCATTGAGGATGGCAGAAAAACCAAAATCCGCACCAGAACCGCCGTATTTTTCTTCTAACCACGGACATAAATAGCCCATTTCTCCCATTCGGAGCCATGCCCAGCGAGGGATTTCCCGCTTTTCTTCCCATTCCTCAATATGCGGAGAGAGTTCATTTTTCACAAATTTTACAAAGGCCCGACGAAAGATTTTGTGGTCTTCTGAATAGACGTCCATCTTCCCCTTCCTTTCTACCTTCGCGAGACATCCATGACTATTTTAGTATTGACAGCTATTTTGTGACTGCTATTAACTCTATAACATGATTCATGCATTCTTCATAACAGAATATGTCTTACTTAGGTTGCATACGAATGGCCCCGTCCAGACGAATCGTAGTGCCATTGAGCATAGGGTTCTCAAGGATACTTCTCACTAAAAGAGCATATTCTTCTGGGTAGCCCAGTCGAGATGGGAAGGGGATCATGGCACCCAGAGACTTACGTACCTCCTCTGGTATAGAATCAAACATCGGGGTTTCAAAGAGACCCGGAGCGATTGTCATCACTCGAATGCCATGGGTTGCCATCTCCCGTGCAATGGGCAAGGTCATGGCAACAATTCCGCCTTTCGAAGCGCTGTACGCGGCCTGCCCAATTTGACCCTCATAGGCAGCAATGGAAGCGGAGTTAATGATTACCCCTCTCTCGCCCCCTGCATTCGGCACATTATCCACCATTTGAGCCGCGGCAAGCCGGATAACGTTAAAACTACCGATAAGGTTCACCTGCAGAATTTTAGAGAAACTTTCTAGAGCATGCGTTTTCTTACCTATTACCTTTTCGGCAATCGCAATACCTGCACAATTCACGACAACATTGAAGTGCCCAAATTCCTCAACGGTTCGATCTAGGGCCGTCTGCACGCTCTCTGCACTGCAAACATCCATTTTCTGAAATACGGCATTGCCTCCTAATTCGGAGACTAACTTCTCTCCCCGTTCCACCGCAAGATCGAGAACCATCGCCTTGCCTCCGTCGTTAACGATCCGTCGGACAGTCGCTTCACCCAAGCCAGATGCCCCACCCGTAACAAATGCTATCACTTGTTTTAATTCCATCCTCATTTTCCCCCATAATCCTAATCTACATCTATCAATCTAAGCGCTCAATAATAGTCGCATTCGCCATTCCATGCCCTTCGCACATAGTTTGCAGTCCATAACGGCCACCCGTTCGTTCTAATTCGTGCATTAGCGTGGTCATCAACCGTGCCCCGCTGGCGCCTAAAGGATGACCAAGGGCAATTGCTCCGCCATTAGGATTAAGCTTCTTTGGATCAGCACCGGTATCTTTTAACCAAGCTAACGGAACTGCGGCGAAGGCTTCATTCACCTCAAAAATATCTATGTCCGAAAGGTGGAGACCGGCTTTGGCTAATACCTTAGCTGTGGCCGCAATGGGCCCAGTTAGCATGAGAGTGGGATCTGAACCTATGACACTCCTAGCCACAATTCGGAAGCGTGGCTTAAGTCCCAGTTCTTCTGCTCTCTCCCGAGACATCACCAGCACTGCGGCAGCACCATCCGAAATCTGGCTTGCATTACCAGCAGTAACTTGACCATTTTCTATGAAGGGAGATTTCAGACTAGCGAGCTTTTCCAAGCTAGTGTCCCGTCTTGGACCCTCATCCATTTTCATAATCGCTTGGCTATCGTCCGCTAGGACCACGCTTATAGGCATTATCTCTCGCTCAAAGCGCCCTTCTTCTTGAGATTTAAGTGCTTTGCCATGGCTTGCTAAGGAAAATTCGTCCATTTGTTGCCGACTGATACCCCACTTTTCCGCAATTCGCTCTGTTGAAAGACCTTGGTTAATAATTTCATAGCGCGAAGTAAGCTCCTTGGATAATTCCGTTCCCTTAACATTGGAACCCATAGGTACCCTGGACATATTTTCTACTCCTGCCGCAACAACAATATCCATGTCCCCTGCTAAGATGGCTTGGGCCGCGAAATGTACCGCTTGTTGACTAGAGCCGCACTGCCGATCAATTGTGAGGCCCGGAACATGTGGAGGATAATCAGCAATAAGTGCTGCCTGCCGTCCAATACAAAACCCTTGCTCTCCTACTTGTGAGACGCACCCCATCAACACATCCTCGACCAAGGCAGAATCAACTCCTGCACGTTTGACCACCTCTCTCAGGACTAAGCCTGCCAGATCTTCCGAGCGAAGTCGGCTTAATAACCCATTCCTCCGACCTACAGGAGTTCTCACGGCTTCAACGATGACTACTTCTCTCATAGTTTTAACCCACCCTTCTTCGAATTGCTAAAGTGTTTATTTTACAACTCTGAATTTTCTGTTACTTAATGTTATAACGTTGCAAATACCATGCCACCTCAGCTTAGTCTAGCACTCTTAGCGATTCTACCTAAAAATGCAGCAATTTAACCCCCCTTACTACTTGGAACTTGTCCTGTATGACGGACAGTTGACAACGCAATGGACACTTTAGTTTTCTCTTTGACATCCGAAAACACGGAATACTTAGCCCTCTGAGATTGGCATCTAAATTGCAATATTCTGGATAGATGAACTCAAAAAAAGGGGGTAACTACATTTGGATTTCGCATTATCAGAAGAACAAAGAGCCTTTCAAAGCCTAGCCTACAAATTTGCGCTTAAAGAGTTTACACCTATTGCCAAAGAATGTGACCGTGAGGAGAAATATCCCAGAGAGATATGGCAAAAGGCCTGTGAAGCAGGGCTGGTTGGAATTGCAATTCCTGAGGAATACGGAGGACCAGGCGCTGGCTGGATGGAAACTGCTTTAATTACAGAACAGCTATCTAGAGTCGATTTAGGACTCGGCTTAGCCGCTGTCGCCGCAACCTTTGGCGCCGAAAATATTATTAACTATGGCAGCGAAGAACAAAAGAAAACCTATCTTCCTATGCTGCCTGCTGGTCAAGCAGTCTTCGCTGGCGCTTATACCGAGCCCAATGCTGGCAGCGATGTGGCAGGGACTTCGACCCGAGCGACTAAAGACGGGACGGACTACGTCATTAACGGCAGCAAAACGTTTATTACGAACGGAACAATTTGTGACTATATGGTCGCTTTATGCGTTACAAACCCTGATGCCCCTAAGAAAACACAGCGCCACAGCTTAATCATCGTGGACGCGAAACTTCCAGGAATTACACGAATGAAAATCCACGGAAAAATGGGTATTCGGGCCTCAGATACGGCAGAAATCACGTTCGAAGATGTGAGAGTGCCTCAAAAAAACCTTGTGGGGATAGAAGGTAATGGCTTCCACCAACTCATGCATTTCTTTGATCAGACGCGCATTATGGTTGCCTCACAAGGACTTGGTCTTGCACAAGGAGCTTTAGATTTAGCGCTTAAATATGTACAAGAGCGTAAAACCTTTGGGATTCCCCTAGCTGCAAACCAAGGTATTCAGTTTCAATTGGCAGAGATGGCGACCCGTATTGAATTGGCCCGCAACATCATCTATAAGGCCGCTTGGAAAGCCGACAACGGACAGTTGGATCCCTCCCTCAACGCCATGGCTAAATTCTATGCCGGAGAGACAGCAGTCTGGGTAACCGACAAAGCTCTCCAAATGCACGGTGGTTATGGCTATATCGACGAGTACGATATCCAACGTTTTTATAGGGATGCTAAGATTCTGGAAATCTACGAAGGAGCTAAGGAAATCGAGAAAATAACCATTGCCAAGCGACTTTTTTAATGGTTAAAATATAGCATGCGACATTCTTGGTAAGTAAAAGTAAAGGGTTGTCTCAATGAGACAGCCCCTTTTCTCTTCAGCATAAATATATTTATAAAAACAGTCACACTGTCCTCATTTTCAGAGAATCACAGAAGCCTGTTCCTCAGCTGCAGCAGTGACTTCCTCACTGTTTGCAGCTGTTGTGTTCGTAATATTGGCAACCAAGTCAATTCAACGATCTGAGCAGAGCTGGCTACTTCATCCTTGGTATTTTCAGCAATTTCCTCAATATCTTTTCCTATCTGTTCTACGGCATTCATACTAAGTAAATGATTCAACAAATATTACATAAAGAAAACTTGGCTGGCGCCAAGCCTTGGCGAAGGCGGCCGCCTTAGTTGCCCTTATGCTTCCAGAAAGTATATAACGAAGTTATACTTTCTGACTAGTATAAAAAAACCAGAACATCAAAATATTCTGGCGGTATCTACATTCACCTACGAAATATTAACTTAAGAATATAAATCGGTTACAAGCATGCTTCCTCGACCAACTCATGCCTTTGTCCACAAGTCGTGGTGGAAATAACTTTTACGCATAATTATTGCACCTCCCTAGCGCGGTGCGATTCCCGTCAGAACTCCATACCCACCGAGGACCTTAACGGTTCCTACAAGTTCACCCTTCAAGGATTCCTGTTCAAAATCCTTCCCACTACCTTGTTCAATAAAATACTTGTCCAAACTGTAATCGACTCTGAAATTACCGGCCTCGTTAAACTGGTTGTATATTTCCTGGAATTTCCCTTTTAAATAGACCCCTTGCTTAGGTCTCGTTTCACTAACTTGGTCCACTACATAATACTTGCCCTCTGGTTTAAGACTCACATAGAGATTCTTATTGTATACCTTATCTAAAAGTAAGGTCACCTTAGACCTTGGCACATCCGAAATTGCGAAGTTAAGGGCAACATAGTCCCCCCTAAACAAATCTGTCGGGTCATAAGCCTTTGTCTCTAGAACGATCTCTTTCCCGAAGAAAACGGTGGCTTGAGGCTTAATGGTCATCGCTAAGAGGATAATTAAGGGAATCGCCACGGCTAGTAGGAACGTTTTTTTCTTAGTCATGCAAGTATCCCCCTTTTGCTGACTTCATCATGCGTTCAAAGTAGAAACCAAAGCCGAGTAACAGCAGCCCTCCCACGATAAAGAACAGCGACTTCGGTAAAAACGCAAAGGTATCCGTATAATACCTGAAGATGGTAACACATACAAAGATCAGGCTGATGAGACTTCCTTTTCTGATGAGGACAAACAGCAAGGCAACAAAGGCCAGAGCAAAGAGAATACTTACTAAACGTGTTGACTGAGCACTCACTACTATGTTCCATAAATCAGGCATAGTCAAAATCACACCAGTAACCCCAAACAAAATGTTGCCCTGAACCCGGAAAATATCGGGCTCTAAAGTGTGTTTGACTGCATACATCACAAGTCCTATCACGAAAAAGAGCAGCGCAACATATAGACCCTCTACTTCATAGTTTAGAGTGATTTCGAAAATAAAAGTTAAGGCTGTAAGATTGGCGAAGAACAAGAGGAGCCTTGATTTTTCAAAGTAGTTATAGGCCAGATACACGACGGGTACCCCAACCCATCCTGCATAAGGGAAGCCCTGATTAAAGGAACCAAACAGATAGACCCCAAACAGAAGGTTCGCAAACAGCATTAAATACTTGTCTTTAAGCAGGAACGCCATCGGAAGCACTCCTAGGGACCAGAGTAGAAACGCAGTGGGAAAATCCCCTCCATAGTTATACATCTGTCCAATCAGAAAGATACCTGCTCCGTAAACCAGAGTGCCTAGGTAAATAAAACTTCGGCCCGTCTTGGGATTATTCTCAGAGAGCATGTATCCTGTAACGTTTACCCCAACGAAAACTCCGAAGATAATCAGGAGTTTGACTAAATGACTGATCCCATCCCAGTTGCTGGCAATAAAACTTAAGATTCCGAGACCCACCAACAGTGCGCCAATTGTAACCACTACTCGAATAAAGTTGAGACCACCCTTAATTTCATAGATCTCAAGAATTCCGCTTTTTTGCTCCCCTGTGATAAGTCCATTACTTTCATAGTGTTCTAATTCTGTACTTACTAAGGAGAAGTTAGCTTTACTAATTTGCCTTTTCAAATCGTTGTTCCTCCTTGATACTAACCAGAGCTCAGAATGCTGTATGCTCCTCAGTGCGATGGTCTATTCCCGCATTAGAGAATAAATCACTCTGTAGAAATCCTCTACTTAATAGTTACCGGCAATTCCGCAAGAGTAACAATTTTCGACTCATCACGATGTGGTCGTATGGTCAGTCTAAATTCAAATCCAGTTACATCGTCAGGAAGCGAAGGCGTCACCACAAAGGTATGTTGCAATCCCTTAATTTGCCCACTTCCTCCATGAGGTCTGCATTGACCTTCTTTCTCTTCATTATATTGCTTGATCGTACCCAACAGCAGACCAAATACCTAAAACGTCTTGTTTATCCAGTCGTTTTAGATACACTTTTCTTAATGACGTCAATGTTAGTTATTTCACCTTTCTCTTTTCGTCTATTTCCTGGGCAGGTGAATCCCCCTCCTGCTGAAAAACCTAATAGATCAGTTGGGTTTCTATACCCATGTCCAAGCGAAATAAACGCAACTATTGACAATTCTTGCGTTGACACTTGCCAGCTCCGTCCACCATCTTGTGAACGGTAGACATTAAAGTGGTTCGCGACTATGATGCCGTTATTCGGATCGAAAAATCGAAAATATGAGGCGAAGTAGGGTAATGGAGGAATATCTATATCCAATGGTATCCAATGGTTCCCCGCGTCAGTCGTCTTGAGAATGACTGATTTCTCTGAGTTTATTGAGGTACCTATCACCCAGCCCATGTCGCGATTCACGAACGAAAGCTTACTGGGGCGGAATCTATCTGAAAAGCTGTAAATATCTTTCCATGTGCTCCCCCCATCTGAAGTATATAGCAACGCTCCTGAATTGGAAAGCTGTCCCAACCCAAAACCGTATTGACAATCAATAAAGGATATGTCCTTGGTCGGTCTGGGCTTGGGATAGACTTGAGTCCAGGTTTGTCCGCCATCGCCAGTACGCATGATATAATCCCCTTGATTAGGCGCTGTAGCAATAACCCAGCCCTGTTGTTCCGAAATAAAATCAACCTCCCGGTTACTACTCATCTCTTCATCTCTTCCAACTATGGTGAAATTTCTCCCACCGTCCTTTGTCAGCATTAACCCGCCTGAGATAGGCCCGGCACCAACATCTAACGGAATCCAGCCAACTTGAGGTGTAATAAACTTCACTTCTGTTGGCGTTGGCCTTGCACTCCTAATTTGATTGATTTTCTGCCAATCAAGACCTGCATTGGCCGTGTAGAATAAATCACCGTTCCTAGTTTGCAAATCGGATGTTAAATGGTGACTCTTCGTTGGTAGCGGTTTGGAGGTCAGCATTACCTACGGCCCATCCCGTTGTTTTATTAATAAACATCAATTTCTGTATGATTAAATTGTTCAGTTTTATGGTCTTCCAACTTATCCCTCCATCTTCAGTCTTAAGAATCTGGGAGCTATGCTCATTCGAATTGTCATCATTTCTAACAACCCAGCCCAAATTCTTATCGATGAAATCGATGGAATGAAGTGAAGACTGAGCGCTTTCTCCATTAACACTAATCGCCTCTCCTTGAGTTAAGGCCGGCTGATTAGGAAAAGTCATTTTATAATCCACACCATTAGAACTACAACCGAATAAAGATATGCTTAAGATCATAGTAAGACTGAGAAAAAACATTCTTTTCATCAATGTTCCTCCAGTTCGTACCCTCAGTACATCTTCAAGGTTGAAACCAAGCATAATCGATCGGAACCTGGG